>CASGBP010000097.1 GCA_949299825.1 uncultured Mycoplasmataceae bacterium | reverse complement strand
AATAAATGAATCTTTATAGAAACCTTGATTTAATCATTTATCAGCATAATAATCAAATATTGCTCCTTTATATGTAGATAATGAGTGAACATAAAAAGTTTCATTCATTGTTGCTTCATTATTTCAGTCTCTATTTTTTCATGAAATTTCTTGACCTGATTCATCTTTAATATTGATTTTAAATACTGGGTTTGAAAATGCAAAATAAGGAAAGTATTTTCATCTTGTTATAATTCATTTAGCAAAAGCATCTGCCATTAATGTAGCATTGATTTTTCGCTCACCAAAAGTTACTTCAACAAAATTAGTATTACCGATGTGTTGATCTAACATTTCAATTAAGTTTTCCATTGTGATTAAACTATCATCAACCTTTGGTAATAAAACGTTTCCTCATTTTTTCTCTTCATCAGTAATAGGAGGTTTAGTAGGAACATCATTTGGAATATCATTTGGATCATCTGGAATTATTATTTCATCTGGATTAGTTGGTTCATTTTTACTAAATCCTGTAAATATCAATGCTTTATAAATCGTTGATTGGTTAATTGGATTATTTGATGCATTTATTAATGTAACAGTAAAGTTTAACTTTCCTTCTATATCATTTGATTTAATAGAACTAATAGTTAAATTAGCATATCAATTAAAACTGCTTGAAACATTATTAATTTGGAAAATGCTGTTTTTTTGTTCAATTAGTTTATTTTTAATTCAAACATCACTTACATTAGAAGCTAAAGTATTTTTATCACCAAAAGGATACTCAGATATATTATTAAAGATTATTGAATAGTATTCATTAGATTCATCTTGAACCTTCTTAAACCCTGAAAATGTTAGATTTTTACTAATAGTATTATTGTTTGTATTACTATTTAATAACTTACAAACAAAGTCAACTTTACCTGTTGAGTTATCTGCATTGATATCACTTATTATTAAGTTATTAGTATAGAAACCATCGTCCTTACAACTATAGTTATTAAATATTTTCTCCTTATTATTAACTACTTGTGTTTTTATTCAATTTGCATTTACACTAGATGCTAATTCAGAATTCATATTCAAATCAATCTCTTTTACATCTTCCTTGAATAAGATTTCATACTGTATAGTAGAACCATTACTAGTACTACTACATGAAGTCATTATTATTGGGGTAATTAATGAACCTAATAATAGAGCCGATATTGAACCAAAAATTGCAAATTTAGATTTAATGTTCTTCATAATCTTATGTCCTCAAAATATTAGTTAAATTAATAACATTAACAAATCTTAATTTAATTAATACAATATACATTTTACTAAATTTATTTTAATTATGATAGAACCTAGCATTTTTGTTTTTGTTGAAAATGCATTTCTAATTAGTTCAAATTTATATTATTAAACCTTAAAAATTAATTAATTTTGTAACTAAATATTGGATTATCTGTTCCAAAACCTGACACTACAAGAGTACCTGTTCCATTATAAGTTATATCAGTTGAATCTACACCAATATGCTGTTTAACAAAATTAATTGGAATTAAAAGTTCAGTATCACTACTACTAGATCAACCAAATGATTGCACACTTACATCAACTGTAAATGAACGATTTAAACTATAACTAGATGGAATCATATTAGAAATTGAACTAGGTAAAACTAAATTTAAATAAGTTGTGTAATTATTGTAGTTGATATCACTTGGTTTAATTGAAGAGCTTCACTTAGTGCCTTTTGATGAATTTTCAGCAATTTGTTTAACCCCATTGATTGCATAAATATTTGTAGACAATTCACTATCAGTATTATTTTTCCCAGATAAGAAATTATTCATTTTAATAGGTAAAGGTATATTTTCAAAAATAAATTGTGTTCAATTGTTTCGAACATTTCATCTAACACTAGGAATTGTACTATTAGTAAAGAATCCATATTTTATTAAGTTATCAAAATACTTTCCATCAATAGGATTATCAGTGGGCAAAAATCCTTCATATGTAACCGCACTTGTAAATGCTTTAAGTAATGTAGAATTAAATAAGATGAAATTATTACTATTAGGTTTATAATAACTATAACTTGCATATGTATTAAAATCAATGTCTTTTTTTACTTTTTTGTTAGTATCCTTATTAGTGAAAGTCGCTGAAACTGTTAATGGTATTTTTCATTTTTGACTTATTGGCTTAGTATCAATTCCACTAGTTGAACCATCGTTAACATATTTATCATATTTTGCTTTATCATAAGAAACATTATCAACATTCACTCCTCAATTCTTACCACTTGGAATACTAGGTGAACTTACAAATCATTCTAGATCTGATTTAGTATTATTAAAGCTAAGTGGTGATAATAACAATGATTCAGCTGTTTGAGTAAATTTAGCTTCATTATTAACTCAATTATTAAACTCATTATTAGCTGACTTGTATCCTCCAATTATAGCTTGACCTGTTAAAGGTTTAACTAAAGCATCATTACTTGCATTTGTTAAGGTAATTGTAAATGATATTTCACCATCACCATCATTAGGTACTAAATCTGAAATTGATAAATTCTCTTCTCATCAAGCTTGATCATTTGTTGTAAAATCACTTGGAATAACAAAGAATTTATCCTTATTTTCAATTACTAAGTTCTTTATATCATTACTTGTTACTATATTTACATTTATTTCTGAATTACCTAAACCAAGAGGCACTTTATTAATTACATCATCACTAAATTTAATTGCATAAACATTCTTAAAACCAGTAAAAGTAATTAACTTACTTGTTTTTGATTCATTATTTTGATTAGCATTCTTAATTGTTATTGTAAAAGTTAATTTACCTTCATCATCACTATAACTACCCCTTGTTACACTAAGATTAGATTGTAAATCAAATCCTTCAGGTAAAGTTCCAGTTAGAGTTAAAAATTTATCCTCATTTTCTAATACCTTATTTTTTATTCATTCATTAGTAACTGAGCTTGCTACCATATTAGGATCACCAAGATTAAATTCAATAGTGTTAGTGAAATTATATTCATAATCTTTTTTGAAACCAGTAAAGGTAATAGTTTTATTAATAGGGTTTCCTTCATCATCAGCATTAGCTAAAGTTAATTTAAAAGAAATTTCTCCCTGTGTACCATTTCTATTAATTTCACTAACATTTAAATTACTTGATCAATCAAAATCAGTAGGTAAATTTGTATTATCAAAAATTTGGTT
>CASGBP010000096.1 GCA_949299825.1 uncultured Mycoplasmataceae bacterium | reverse complement strand
GGTAGTAAGGTAGCAAATTTAGATGAAATTTATATAGCGCCAAAAAATAATCCCAATGATAAATATTTCTCAATCAAATTAGAAAATAATAATTTAGTGTTTATAGTCAATAAAACTAATGATGATTTAGCCAATAATCTTCATTTAAGTTCACGTGAACCTAGTTCATCTACTATTTTAAACACTAATCAAATTTTAATTGAATCAATGAAGCCTATTACAAATAGCGATAATGTTTATGAAAATATGCAAAAAACAGTAGAAGTTGATTCATCATCAGCAGAATTTATAAGATTTAGAAAAAATGCAAATGATTCATATTTTAATTTAGTAAATACTTCAAATGCTAAAAAGACTATGACCATTAATAACAATATAAACTATCATGTTAGATTACTTATTGATAATGCAAGCAATGCTGATGATAATTTAACAATTTATTTGAAATCAGGTAATAGCATTATTTCACCTTCTTCTTCAAATCAAGCTGATTTTAACTATTACAATAATGAATCATTTACTGCCCTTGAAGGTTTTATAGGTCTTACAAGTGATAATAAACTTATTTGAACTTTTGCCTTTGATTCAGGACAAGGTCAATACACGAGTAGTTTAACTATTAGTTCAAACTCAAATGCATTAACAGAATATTTCCCATTGAAGGCAAATGAAGCACTCAATCAAATTCCTGTAGCAAGAGCAAATACAAATTCAAAAAAAACATGGGGTGATATTTTAAACATCCGGGGTAATGTTTATAATTCTGCATTATTTTATGCAACTAAACTAAGTTTTGATCCTGACGATTCGACTGGTAGAATCATTGTTAGAGCATATCAACCTTACTCATATGACTCTAAAAAAGTAGTTGATAATAAATTTTATACTTTTAGTAACATAAATTACCCTTATTCTGTTTCTACTACCATTTCTGGTTTTCAATGTGGAACTACTTTATTAACCAATATTGTAAATGCTTCAACCATAAATGTATTACCAGAAAAATTAATTTTAAATAATGACTATCAAGAACTTTATAAGTTAATATACACCCAATGTTTTGGTAATGATAATTTGTTAAGTAGTTTTGATCCTTTAACTGATATAAAACTTAATATTAATTCTTTTAACAACTTAAATGGAACTATTGAAGCTAATTTAATTATTAAAAACAATTATGTTGATTCATCAGGTAATCAAATAACTACTGGAAAAGAAAAAGATTTTGGAATAATAAATATTAATAATTTAGCAAAAATCAATGCTACTAGTCAAAATCAAACTACTATTTCATTAAAATCTGATTCAGCCTTAAAAAATTTGTTTCCCTTTGAGGCTGTTAGTAAGGTTACTGAAATAAAAAATGAAATATTTAGTTCAATTAATTTAGTCTTGAATAATATACCAAATAGTAATAATGCATCAAGAGATTTTGCTTTAACTGATATTGAATTTTCATCAAGCAATGTTAAAGTTAATTCAAAAAATAGCATTAAGGTCGAAAATATAAACATAAAATATTATTTTAATAGTACTAATGGATCATTTACTAATAGTACATACTTTCAAATAAAGGAATTAATAATTAATGGCTTCAAAGAAACTAAGAGTACTAGTATTAAAAACAATTATGTAACTGAATACAATTTGCAGGATGTTTCAAACCTATATGCTAGTGATTATATTAGTAATGGTAATAATTTAATTGCACTTAAAAATTGGACAATAGATTATCTATATAACAATACTGATGCAGGAGATTCTATTATCACTAATGCAGCTAATGGATTTAGTAAATCAAATATCTTAATTAGGGATGTACAAGCTGAGGATAAGAGTGGAAGAATTAAAGTTATTTTTACAATCAATCTTTGAGTTGATAATAATGGATCAGTAGTTACTACTTTATATAATGACCAAACCATTTATCTAGAAGGATTTTTAACTGCTAAATCTACTGCTTTATTAAACAATAGTTTTGTTATTTCAAATGTGCAAAATATGGATTCTAGACAATATCAAGATAGTGAAATTTTAAGTTTTTTACGTAATATGCAAACAAATGGTGGATTACTAAATCCAGTCGCTACATCTTTTAATGTTAATACTGATATTAATTTTGATACTTCAACAAGAGTAGATAATTCTACTAATGGAACAATTACTTTTACCTTGAAAGCTAAAAATATTTTTGATAGTAACGCCAATTTATCAACTGATTTTATTAATGTAGGAAAAATAACACTTTCTGGTTTTAAGAAAATTGTAAAGACAACAATTATTAGTCCAAACACACATGACTTGAGTGACAAATATTCTTCAATTAATGTGGATAATATTTCATTAACTCAACTAAAGCAAGAAATTATTAATCTTTTTAATGAAGGTTTATTGCTTAATTCTTGAAATGATGATTTTGATCCAAATAATGATATTGATCTATTAAATGAATATATTTCTAGGTATCAAATTGAAGGAGAAATAAGAATTAAGATATATGCTAAAAACATATATGGTTCAAATTTGGAAATAATTAAGAATTACACTTATGTTGGAGATATTGTTTTCACAGGTTTTCTAAAAAAAATATCAACTCAGATAAATGAAAAAACTTATTCTATTAAATCTTTACCAAAAGATTATCATAATATTTATGCAACTGATATTAGTGAAGAAGATGGTTTGGGCAATGTTTTTAATCTAATTAAAATGTTTTCAGAGCGACAAAACTTTATTGTTAATTTACCAAATGATTTCAATTTTTATAATGATATTAGTATTGTCAGCATCAATCATAATAATAATGGTAGTGAAGCTACAATAATGTTTAACTTAAAACGGACCTTAGTAGATGGATTGATTTCGACAGTTCAAAAACCAGGTACACTAAAAATAAATGGTTTTAATTTACTTCCTATCACTAGTTTAAATGGAACTAATGTTGATTTTAATAACCAACAATTTATCTCTATTCCTTGTAATTTTTCACAAAGAACATTAACAAGTACTGACATTAGTAATCAAATTAAATTATTTGGCAATAGTTTAATAATGAATGGTAATAATTCTTCATTAATTAAAACACCATTAATAACTATTAGTAATAATCCAGTAGATGAACCTTTATTAATAGACTTTGAGCAGGCAAGTTTGACTCTTTCAAGTGACTCAAGAATTATTTTATCTAATGTAAAAATTTCAGGAAGTTATTATAATAATAGTTCTATACCAACTAATATTGCAAATAACTACGATTCATATTCAATTGAGATTTATGGTTATGGTCAACTGGATGAAACCTATACACCATTAATCATTTCCCTATCTACTATAGCAGGAGCAATAATAGCTGCTATTATAATTGCTGTCATATCAATTAAGGTTTATCGAAAATTAGCTAAGAAAAAACGTTCAGGGGACAGATACGAAGATAGTGTAACTAGTTCCCAATCAATATAATTTTTTTATGTTATTATGATAAATGATTATGTTTATAATATATAAACATATATATATTATATAGAGGATATGAATATGAAGAATAAAAATTTAGTGAATTTAAATTTAAATGTTCCTATTTTAAAACAAAGGATTTTTTTTGGTAAATACAATGGTTTTCAAAGATATGATATCTATAAAAATAATTTTTCAAAGGTAATCGAAAGAGCAATGCGACAAGCTTTTTGAACACCAGAGGAAATTTCTTTAATATATGATAGAGAAAATTTTAAAACCTTGCCTTTTCATATTCAAGAAATTTTAATTCATAATCTTTTATTCCAAACTCTTATGGATAGTGGCCAAAATAGAGGATTAGATTCTGTTATGTCTAAATTAGTTACTGAAAGTGAGTGAGAAGCAGTTTTTAAAACCCAGGCTTTTTTTGAATTAATTCATTCACTTTCTTATTCACATATCATTCGTGAGATGTTTTCTTCAAATGCTTCTGATGTTTTTGATCGAGTTTATAGTATTCCTGAAATTAAAAAAAGAATAGACAAAGAAATTGATGCTTATGATGAAATGGATGAATTAATAACAAGTAGAAATTTAATTGAGAATGATGAAAATAAACAAAAAATTCTAAAATTATTAATCCATATATATTTCTTGGAAGGAATTAAATTTTATATTTCATTTATGGTTACTTATTTAATTAATTCCTCTTATAATGATGCAATTCCAGGGATTACCAAAATAATTAAGCTAATCAACTTTGACGAGGATATGCATGTAGGAGTTGTTGCTGGTTTAATTAATATTCTAAAGATTGATCAAAATGAAGGATTTACTCATCTTTTCCAAAACGGTTGATTTGAAGAACAAACATACAAAATTTTAGACACAATCATTAAAGAAGAATTAGAATGGGGTGAATTTCTATTATCAATTGGTGAAATCCCTTCCTTGACTTCAGAAGTTATGAAGGATTTTATTCACTATTATGCAAATGATCGTTTAAAAAAAATCGGGGTTGAAGGCAAATATAAGCATCGTGAGGAATCAGAGATTGTTAATTGATTCCAATTGTACAAGGATATAAATAAAGATAACACTGCTCAACAAGAAGCTCAGGCCTTGAATTACAATATTGGTTCAATGGTGGATGATACTTTAAATGTTGATTTAAAAAAGGAACTTGATAAACTTATAAAACTTCAAGAAAAAGGTGAAAAAAATGAATAATAAGGCCTTATTAAGTGATATTGAAACTGCTGTAAATAATGATACTGAATTAAAAATTAATGCTAATAAAACGATTGATGCGAATGAATTATTAGTTGTTAAAAGGGATGGCAGAATTGTTAAATACGATGTTGATAAAATGAAGAAAGTTTGTTTATGAGCTTGTGATGGAAACGAGATTTATGCAAATGCAATTTTAAGTTCTACAAGAATAAAATTATATAACAAGATTAAAATTCAAGATGTTTATGATGAATTAATAAAATCTGTTGTTAATAAGATTAGTAGAATGTCTCCTCAATATGAATTAATATCAGCAAAACTATTATTATTGAAAATTTATAAAGAAACCTGAAATATCAAGAAAACAAGTTATCCTAATTTTAAAGATGTTATTGAAAAAGGGTTATCAAAAGGAAAATATAGTGATGTTATTTTTAAATCATATAGCGAGCAAGAAATAAATGAATTAGGACAATATATAAAACAAGAAAGAGACTTTTTATTTACTTATAAATCACTTTATATTTTTTATGAAAAATATTGTATGAGTTTTTCTAAAAATAAAAAAATCGAATTACCTCAACATGTTTATATGCGAATAGCTATGAGTTTATTCTATAAGGAACCTAAAGAAATTAGGATTAAATGGGTAAAGGATTTTTATGATGTAATAAGTCAACATCACATTACTATGGCTACACCAATAATGTTAAATTCAGGCACTAGACATCAACAATTAAGCTCTTGTGTATTAAGTGCAGTTGGAGATGACACAGTTTCTATTATGGATGTTGCAAAAGATGTAGCAATTTATTCAAAAAATAAAGGAGGTACTGCAATTGATATATCTAAGATTAGATCAAGCGGTAGTTCTATTGTTGGTAATGATGGCTTTAGTTCTGGACCTGTACCTTTTATTAAAATATTTGAATCTACAATTAAAGCATTTAATCAAGGATCAACTAGACCAGGTGCATGTTGTGTATATTTTCAATGATGAAATATGAATGTTAGAGAATTAGTTGTATTAAAAAATAATACAGGTACTGAGGAAAATAGAGCAAGACAATTAAAATATGCAGTTAAACTAAATCAACTATTTATTGATCGTTATTTAAATGGTGAAAATATTACCTTATTTGATCCTAAAGAAGCAAATGAATTAATTGGTATTTATGGTAAGGAATTTAATGAAAAATACCTTGAATTAGAAAATAAAGCTGGGATTAAGAAAGTAGTAATATCAGCTAGGGAATTGATGGCCTTAATTTTTAAAGAAAGAGCTGAAACTGGAAACATCTATTTATTTCATGAAGAAAATGTTAATGAATCATCATTATTAAATCGTTATATTAATAGTTCTAACTTATGTTGTGAAATAGTTTTACCAAGTAGAGAATCTAAATTAAATAAACAATTTTATTATCAAGAGGAGGAAGATAAAGTTTATTTGAATAAACAATATAATTTAGGTGAAATTGCTTTATGTAATTTAGCATCTATTAATATTTTTAATTACATGTATGCAAATAAGGAAACTAAAAATAAAATAATTGAATGTGTAGTTAGAGGGTTAGATAATACTATTGATATTGCTTATTATCCTGTTAAAGAAGCTGAATATGCTAATAAAAAATATCGTTATTTAGGTATTGGTGTACTTAATATGACTAATTATCTAGCTAATGAAAAAAAGGTAATTGATTCCCAAGAAGCATTAGAAAAAACACATGAAATTTTTGATAAGTTATCCTATTCAATAATTGAGGCTAGCCATAATTTAGCGATTGAAAAAGGTTCATTTAGTGAGTTTAGAAACACAAAATGAGCTCAAGGTAAATTACCTATTTTTATGGCTAACAAAAACGCATTAAAATTAACTGAATATAAACCTAATATGGAAAGGTGAAAAGATTTAGCAAATAGAATTAAAAAATTTGGTATAAGAAATGCTCAGTTATTAGCAATTGCACCAACAGCTACTAGTGGGAAGGCAATTAATGCAACTGAAAGCATTGAACCAATTCAAAACTTTTTTTATAAAGAGGATGGTAAAACTAATTTACCTACCTTAGTGCCAAATATCAAGAATTGAAAATATTACAAAGTTGCAACTGATTGTGATCAATATTACTTAATTAAATTAGCGGCAATTAGACAATGTTATTTAGATCAATCACAATCAAT
>CASGBP010000095.1 GCA_949299825.1 uncultured Mycoplasmataceae bacterium | reverse complement strand
TCCATTTCTAGCTTGTTTTTTATAAACTAAATAAATTGATTTAGTTCTAGCTAAACCAAGACTTATAGGATTAAAGACCATTTCATCACTTATGTTATTATAAGTATTTAATGTTAAAGCAATGATAGTTGGTAAGATCATAAAGGTCAACATTATAATAGCGTTCAAAATAGAATAAACTAATTCAATGCCAATAATGTTTGAAATTAATGGTCCAAGCGATTGAATGGCAAATAAACCAAAGATAACTGATGGTATACCAGCTAATGCTTGAGCTAATATAGAAGCGAACCGCTGGTAATTTTTCTTTAATCTAAATTTTATAAATGTAGCAGTTTTAATTCCAATTGGAGTAGCGAGTAATAAGCTACCAAAACTTACTAATAAAGTTATTGAAAGCGGTGATCAAATTGAAGCTTTTTGCTCTCCTAAATTATATTCAATAGTTCCTAAAATACCATTTAATCCAAAATGTTCAAAGCCTGGAATAGCCGAAATAATAACAAAGATCAAAATTAAAACAAATAATAAAACCATAGTTCAAGCAAAAAATGATGAGATTAATTTACCTAAAAACTCTTTTTTTGTCTTGTTTTTCTTAGTATTTTTAAAACCTAGATTTAGTTTCATTAAGCACTAGCTCCATAAGATATTGCGTTTCTGATACTAATTAATTCATAATCACTAGTTCAAAAACTTTTAATATCACTAACATCAAATACATTATTACTACACATTGAGTTTAATTGATCATTGGTTAATCTAATAATTCCCACTTGATTAAATACTTTGTCAGCTATTACATTATTGGGATTAATTGCTCATTCAATTCAATTTTTTACATAATCTTCCACTTCAATTGAAACAATAGAATTAAAGGGACGATATCAATCATATCCATTAGTTATGGTGCTATTAGTTAAACTAATTCCATTATAGGTCGCAACCTTAAATCCATAATGGGTAATTTCCTGTAAGTTAGAAATAACAAATCCTCCAGATAAATAAGTCATTGCTCCATAATTTGCATTTCTTATTTGCATTCAAGTTTCTATATTAGATTCCTTAGTGGTTATTACACTATTAGTATATGAACCATTTTCTAAAATAGAAATAGCACTGCTAGCTGCATTTTCATCAAAATTCAAATTACTAGATTTAATAAAAGCTTCAGTAGTACCAGATTTAATTGCTCCACCGGTTCGAGCATAAGGAATAATGGTAGTATTATCATTATTGCTACTAGATCCATTTAAACTACTTAAAGTATTATAATTTAATCCACTTATTGTTTCATATAATTTAACAATATTGCTGGCATTTATATCTAATTCAAAGTTGCTTATTCTTGGTTTATAAACAATAGCTATGGCATCTCAACCTCAAGTTATTGTTTTTAATTTTCTTTGTTCTCATTGATTAGAATATGTACCACTAATAGCGGGTTCATCATTAATACTAGGTGCTCCTGCTTCACTAACTCTAGGACTTCTAGATACATTACCTAAATGCTTTGTTCCTCTAGCTGCTACTTCAATACCATTACCTGATCCAGTAGGAGAAACATTCATATCAATTGCTGCATCCTTTGGGTTTTCTTCATATTCTAAATTTAGTTGTTCTAATAAAGGGGCTACTGCAGAACTTCCAGCAGCATAAATTATTTTTAGATTATTTCAATTAACAAATAATAGTCCAATGATAGTTCCAACGGTTATCATTCCTAGACTAATTGATAATAGTAATTTATGTTTAGTAATAAAACCAATAATACTTCTTCAAAACATGAATTAACTATAATTATAAAATAATTATAACATTATCCATAAATCAAATTATTTAATTTATTAAAAAAGTAATTTATTGAAGAATATTTTTGATTATGTTGAATGATTTATACTTCATTGACTCGTTATATCAACAAGGATTTATTTTGTTTAAATCAGATATATAGTAACTAACCATTAATAATGTGTTTTTTAAAATAATTTCTTAGATTCTTATCACAAATATAAATGAATGTTCCTTTTTGACCTCTAGTTAAAAGTATTTTGTAAATATTCTTAATAAGTTTTGTTAATTCCATAGGATTGTTATTTAAACCCTTTTTTCCTGCAACATCCTTATAATTATCATAATCACCATAAATGTTATTATTTTCATCTATCAATAAATCATTACCTATTATTACTCCACAATAATCAAATTCAAGACCTTGACAAGTATGAATACAACCAGCTTGCATAATCCCATCATCTCTAATTGCTCACAACATATTAGAATCATTATAATTTCAAGGGATTGATCAGTCTCCTATTTTAATATCATGTTCAAAAACCAGTTCATCTAGTGACTTATTTTTAGTTTTTCATTCTCAAGCAAAACCAGCAACGATTCTTGAATTTTTATAACCCTCCTTAATTTTTTGCTTGATTAATTCTTCCATTTCAAATGGAGTTTCACATATTTTAACTTCATAGTCATTTTCATTTAAATAAAAATTAGCAGTATCCTTAATTTGTAATAAATTATCAATTGCATTAATATAACCATCAGATCCTAGACATCTAAATTGTGTTTCTAATATAAAATCATTACCAAAAAAAACATTCTTATTATATTTTTTTGCAATATCAATGATATTAGAATTAGTACCAATATCATTAGTTCTAACTATTTGATTTTCATCAACAAAGAAAACAGTATTTTTACTTGCTCTAATGATGTCTTCTATTTGGTTTTTACCTTTATACATGTATGAAGCATCCTTTAATCTATGAGCCTCGTCAACAATGATTCAATCAAAAGTATCTCTTTCTAGATCATAAAATGATGATGAACCCTTAAATAGCATATCTATCATTATTTTATTTTTGGTTTCCTTACAATAGTTTTGTAATGACTTTTTTATCACATTTCTAAAAGCTGCATTAGGAGCAGAAAAAATAGTATTCTGTTTTAATCTTAATAATTCAGATAATAAATTAATAGCAACAACTGATTTTCCAGTTCCAGGATTACCATTAATTATAAAAATATTATTTTTTTCTTTTGCCCTACTAATGATATTAGAGAAAACCTTTTTTTGTGAATCGATTAATAAGTATTCTTTATTACCATTTAATATATTTCCAATGGTTTCAATTAATTTTTTAGCAGGAACAACTTCACCATTTTCAATATTAAATAATATTTCTCTACCTTTTCCATTTTTAGTTAATGAAATTATTTTTTGTTGAAGTTTTTCATAATCTTCTAAAAAATATATTGGTGATTCATTAACATATTTATAGATCTCAATATTAATT
>CASGBP010000094.1 GCA_949299825.1 uncultured Mycoplasmataceae bacterium | reverse complement strand
GAATATTTATAGATTGAATAAATTTAATTAATTTGTGCAATTTACAAACGGGATTGTAGATAATTTTAGAAAAACTCAATTTAAGGATTAATATTCAAAAGTATAAACATATTAACCCTTTGCACTAGCAACTATTCTTAATAATATTTATTTATTTCATATTTATAATTATTCTTGTTGGATCATTGATTTGTTTAATCTTAGGACTTGTTGCAACATTAGATATTAATTCTATTTTATTTTATAGTATTGGTAGTCTAGAAAAACAACTATTAATAGGATTTGGAACAAGCATATTAATAATCTCTTTACTTTTTATATCTATACTTATTTATTTAATAAAGAAAGATAGTAATAATAACTTAATAAGTAGCAATGGAGTAGATTATCTTAGGACTGAAATTAAAGAATCTACAATCAAAGAAAAAACTTCTAATAAACATTAAACATTGTGTTGTTGGTAACTATTGACAATATATATATATATATACTTACTTATGGTCTTTTGACCATTAAAAGGAGTATTATGAAAAGTGCAAAAACTAATTTAATAATCGCAAATTTCCCTTTGATTGCAGTAATTACACTTGGAATTTATCCATTAATTGCTGGGATTATTGCTTGTGTTCATTACAAGGAAGCACAAAATAGTGGATTAGCATTAGCATGTGGAATAATGTCTATTCTATGTGTGTTTTGTTTAGTAACATTCATTTTAAGTTTTTTTATTAAAGTTTAATCTATAATAAAAGGTTAATATGGAACTGTTAAATAAAGCTAATGGAATTAAAGTAAGAGGTATTGTTGGAGTTGTATTATTCTTTACAATATTTGGTATTGTTGTTAGCTTAATATTAAGTTTTATTGATGCAATTATTATCCTATCCACCGATTGAAAGAATAAGGAACTAGATGAATCTAAAATATTATGAGGTTTATTAACTTTACTACTTTTAGGTTCTATTGGTAGTTTAGTATTTGGTATTAAAGCGGTAAATCAGTTGAAACAACCAAATTAGTTATTAACATTAAGTAGATATCACTTTTTTTATCCTTTTTTTTACATTGAATAATATAGGAGTATTATGGATATTTCAGAAATAATAGGAATAGTTATTGGTGGGATATTTGTATTTGGTGGTGCAATTTATTTTGTATGATCAATTTTAGATGAATTAACTGATGGCAACCCTTGATGAATAATGACTTGTATAGTATTTCCATTAGGTGGTTTTGCAATGCTAGTATTGGGAGCAATTGCAGTAAGTGACAACTCTTTATTACCATATGATATACCTAGCTGAGCTGATAAGTTATTACTCGGCTTAGGGGCATGTATTACTGGAATATATGTTGTCCTTATAGTATTTTTTATAATTTGTAAGATCCTTGATAGAAATGATTATGTAGCTCATGATACATATGTGGATGAACCAGCTAATTACCCATCACAAATTGATATGAAAGATCTAAAACAAAAATATGAAGAACACAAGGATAAAACTTCAAAAAAAGAAAGAAAAAGGAACTGATAAAACATGGTAACCTATATCATAATTGATAACAGACAAGACATACCATTAGCTGATTTAGAATGAAATCTTAAAAATGTGTCCAAGAAATATCGAACACAATTATATAGAAATGGTGATTTTTTAGCAGGTGTAAATGAAAAAGGTTACTTTATTTTTATTACTGTTGAAAATGATGTAAATAATCTGTCAGATGAAATAATAAATGAACTTACTAATAATGACATAATTGCCTATTCAACAACTGAAGACGAATTGAAAATAACGGATAAAAATATTTTAAATTCACATAGACTAGGATTTTTTAATTCTTTAACTGCTTATCTTGGTGAAGAATTTTATACTCCAGATTGGAAAACAATAAATTATCAAAAAATAAAAGAAAATAAGAAAAAGTTTTATTTATTACTAGAACCAAATCAAAATATAACATTTGATGAATTAGTAGCCAAATTAAATATAGTTAATCAAAAAAAATTTGATAATAGTATGGAAAATATTGTCCAAAATATATACGAAGATGGTTTTCATGTTATCTATAATTCAACTAATAAAAAAGAAATAAATGAAATTAAAGAACAACTTTTACCAATAAAAACAAATATTGTTGATTATTCAGAATTAATTAAATTGCAGGATGAATGGTTAATAATAAGTCCAAATCAAATTAGAAAATTAATACAAAATAAATTTCCTTTTATTACAGATGATCATTTAAATAATTGTGAATTTGATGATATATATAGTTCAAGGTTTGAAAATCATGAAGGATTTTTAGATTTTTTTGAATTAACAAATAATTCATTAATAAATAATGATATAAGGAATTATCTTACAAT
>CASGBP010000093.1 GCA_949299825.1 uncultured Mycoplasmataceae bacterium | reverse complement strand
ACCACCAAAAATATAATCATTATTATACAAATTAGTACTTAAAACCATAGCAACTATTGTTAAGAAAAATGAAACAAGAATTGATCCACTAAAAAATGACAATAATATTGGTACTTTTTTGTTCATATAACTCCTTAATAATCAAAAAATAACCAATATTAAGTATACATACATATATATATATATTGTCAAGTAAAACTGTTTTAATGACTATTTTTTTGAACATTTATAATTAAAAAATCACATTTAATGTTTGTGAAAAATCTTCTTAATTATTACACAATTATATAGATACATACACATATATAGAAAGTTAAAATTTGAAGTTATTATTTCTATTAAAACTTAAAAAAACGTATTCAATGACAAATGATACTGCAGGATGAAATTAAATCACATATATTATTTTTGGTATTGCTTAACATATATGTTAAGTTGATTTTTTTGTATTTTTATTTATAATCTACTTATGGTTACTATATTAAACTACAATAAAATATTTATTTTATAAATAATTTTTGCTAGGTTTTAGTGTGGTGGATTATTACTAAATTTTATCTATAATCTACCCATAGGGTAGATTTTTTAATCAAAGGAGTTAGATGAACTGGTTTAAGAAACATTGAATAGCCCTATTAGTATCATTAATTGGAGTAGTGATTGTTTCAACTTCTCTAATTGTTTTGTTTTGACCACAGACTTTGGGTGCAAGCAATGTTTATATGCTTAAATTTAGTGAGAACACTGAACAAGATAAAGCAAAGAATAAATATATTAGTGATTTGATTAGTAAAACCCAAAAAGCAATTGATGAATATGCAAAAGAATATGAACAAAAATATAATACAGAATTTACTGGTTTAGATTTTAAGTATATTAATTTAAAGAGTGCACAGACTGATGGTGAGAAAAATTTTTATTTTGCTTTAAATAGAGCATTAAAAGCTATAGATGAAAGATTAGGAATTGTTAATATATTAAGAACACCTGAAACAGTTAACCAAGGTTTTTATAACAAAAATACTGAATTACTAAGTTTTTATTGATCACCTGACTATAATGGAGTTGGTACTTGACTAAAGTATATGTTTAGTGATTCATTTAGTATGGCAAATTTTTGACCAGCTATTTTTAAAATAATGGAAAATAATTCTCAACCATGAGCATCATCACTTAAACAAGAATTATCAAAGTATACTTTTGATGGTAAACAATCTATTTTACTAAATCATCCAGAACTTTTAGCTTGAATAAATTCTGATTCAAACACTACTAATATGACTATTTCTGATGCTTATGTAGTTATTGCTAATGTTATTGGTAAATGAGTTAAGGATAATTCTCAAATTGATGTAATTTATCATAGTGATGTTAATAATGAGTCTGGTGAAATAGTAAATAACTTAGTTCGTTATGAAAATGAAGGATTAGGAATTCAATTTGTAAATTATATTGCATCAAACCCAGCTAGTATGCCTTTTGTTGAGGATGGTCCATGAACTCGAACTCCTTGATTAGTTAGAGATGGTTTTTATAATCCAACTAATCCAAATAGTGATAACTCTTTTAGAGATTGATTTTATGAACAAGATGTAATAAATAAAAATGTTATTAGAACTTGATTATCAGCATCACCATTTATATCTAGTCAAACTCCTTTTAATCCAGCATTTAGTAATGCTCCCAGTTCAAGTTTTTTTAAATCAGCTTGAGTAGGGTTAACTTCTTGAACTACCATTGGTGATCAAAATAGTAGTGAATTACCATATGAAGGAAGTTTTTTAGTATCAACAGGAACAACTAATACAATTGAAGATTTAGAACACCAATTTGAAAACTCAAATGTTATTAAATTTAAAATTAGGCCAATTCCATGAGTTGATAGTAGTGGTAATCAATTAAACGATAGTAATGGACAACCTGCATATTTATCTCCTCAAGATTTTATTGCTTCAATTAAGGGTTATTTAAGATCAATTGAATGTGGTTTAAATTCAAATAACTACTTTGTTAATTTATTAGGATTAGATGTTGAAAAAACTTTATCTGATGAAAATAATAATTTGCGTAATACTTCAAATACGGATGAGAAAGTTTTAACTTT
>CASGBP010000092.1 GCA_949299825.1 uncultured Mycoplasmataceae bacterium | reverse complement strand
CCTCCTTCTAGATTTATTAGAACAGCTTTTCATAAAATGACTAGTAATAATGGAGATTCACTTGAAGATCTAATTACCCAATTTTTTCACATTTTAGAACCTGCAATTATGGTTAAAGGATCAGTAAAGGTCAAGATTAATGAAAATACCTTTCATGACGACATTACATTATATACTTCATGCATTGATTTAGATAGTGGTAAATATTATTATAAGTCTTACTTTAATCATCAAATTAATGTAATTGACATGCATCTTGAAAACCTTGATGGAACTGAACCAATAGTATTTGGATTTAGTAAAAATCAAAATTTTAATTATGTAAACAAAAAATAGATTTATTTAGTTTTTTAAAAACTGTAAATATAATATATATGTATTACCTTAATTAATACATTTATTATGAATAAACTACCAATTGATAATATAAATATTTATAAATCATTTAAAAAGAGTTCTTATACTATTGAATCAGCAATAGCAGAATTTGTAGATAATTCTATAAAAGCTTTTGATTTTCCAAGCCAGGATAATACTATTATTATTTACTGAAATTGTGATGAAAATTGATTACAAATAATTGATAATGGAAACGGAATTAACAAAGAGTCAGTGAATAACCTTTTTAAATTATTTACTAATCCAACTAACTTTGGTATTGGAATGAAGGCCGCAGCCTTCTTTTTAGGTAATAAGTTAACAATTGAATCTAAAAATACAAATCAAAACTTTGCATTTAAAACTCAATTAAATTTATCATCCAATGATGATTTTGCTCCTATTTTATATGTTAAACCAGATGAAATACTAAGAAGTTTTAACAGTGCCACTAGAATCACCATTGATGAATTAGATAAGAAATTATCAAATGAACATCTTAAAATGCTTTATTGAAATTTATCTAAGTTATTTAAAAAATATTTACAAAAAAATGTCAATATTATAGTGGCAATTATTAAAAATAATACAATATATGACATTTCAAATGATGAATTAATTGCAGTTCCTTCCCTAAACCAAGTTAAAAAATTAATTTTTAAATTACCAGAGCATAATGAGTCGTTAACAACTAGCATTGATGAGGTCATTAATATTAATAACAAAACTATCAATATAAAAGGTCATGCTTATAAGTTTTTAATGGACAATGTCTTTAATGGAATTATTATTTCTAATGAACAAAGAACTATAATAGGATCAAACAAATTATATAAACCAAAATGATTCAATCATAATTTTAGAAATGTATTGATTGATATTGAATTAAATAATGTTGAAACCAATATTACTAAAAACTGATTTAATTGAGATGAAGATACTCAAAATAAAATAGATGAATTTATCTTTGAAAAAGTTAAACATTTGCAAACTAAGGAAATTAAAAAAACTAAATCATTAGTTGATAAAGAACAAACTAGAAAATTATTTATAAGTGATGAAACTGAGCAAGAGCACTTAGAAACCTCTAAATTGTATTTAACTAAAGCATTATCAACTGATGAAAATAATTATGTTAATGATTTTGAAATCATTAAAGATAAATTGCATTTTACCTATAATTGTGATGATGGTAAGAAAATTTTGATTCATCTAAATCGAAAAAAGGACAAAAATCAAACTGATTGATTACAATTGATTTCAATTACAGAACAAGAAGTGGAACAACATTATGAATATGAAGTTATTTACAATGTTTCACATCCTTTTTTTAAACCATTTGATAATGACAAGAACTTTTCTCATCGTATGGAACACTTTATAATAGCGTATGCAATTTCTGAAACTATTTGTCGTCTTGATGGCTTAAATGTTAACGACTTAAAATATGAAATTGGTAAACTTTTAAAAGGAATGGATGATGATTTCTAATAAAGATGCTTTAGATCTTTTTGAGTCAGGAACTGTAAGTGAAATTTTTTCAACCTATTTGAAAAAAAAGGGTTTTAAAAACGAGGAAATTAATACTTTTTTATTAAAAAGTAAGCAAATTCATGAATGTTTGAGTAAACAAAAAAAAGATATTGGAATGTTAGTTGGAAAAGTGCAATCTGGTAAAACTACTGTTTTTAGTGCAGTTATTTCAAGATATTTTGACAAAGGCTATGATTTGTGTATTATCTTAACCTCATTAGAAAATGTTTTACATGATCAAACTTATGAAAGAATGAATGCTGTTTTTAAGGCGAAGGAACCATCTAAAATTGATATTTTTAATTGTGACAGTTTTTTATTAAGAAATAGTTATAAACGTTTAGAAAAAATAAAGGATGATTTTAAAAATAACCACAAATATATAGTTACTATCTTAAAGAATAAACAAATTGAAAAAATTAATGAGGTTTTAGTTCAACACAAATTATGAAAAAATAGAAAAATTCTTATTATTGATGATGAAGCAGATTTAGCTTCTACTGGTTCAAATTACATTGAGGAAAATAGGTATGCCAATTTTGCTATTAAAAATTTATTAGAAAGTTTATCAAACTATAATTATTTATCAGTAACCGCCACACCACAAGCACAAGTATTATTAGGTGATGATGATGCAGTAAAACCAAAACATGTTTTCACATATGATCCAGGAAAAGGTTATATGGGAATTGAAGAATTCTTTAATGATGAATCTTTTTTTACCTTTGTAGATGGAGATGAATGAACTGAAAAACAAATAGAAATTATTCCAGAAAGTTTAAAGATAGCTATTATTCAATATTTTATAAATATTAGTCAAATGATTTTAGACAAAGGTTTTATTTCTTCTACTACTATGTTGATTCATACTTCAGTTGCAATCGAAGATCATTATAAGTTAATGAGATTATTAATTAAATATAAGGAAAATTTGCTAAGAATGTTAAATTTAGATGAAAAAAACCTAGACTATGAATTAACTATTAAACAATTCAAAGAGGTTTTTGATCAAACTAATTTAGAAAACATTATTTGAGATGATGATTATGTTAAATTAATAAAAAAAATAATTGAATATACAAATATAAACATTATTAATTCAAATTCTGATGATGTAATAATTGAAAATATAAATAATATTGTGTTAGGTTCAAAAAAAGTAGAAAGAGGAGTTACTATGGAAAATCTATTAGTAACTTATATTACAAATTATCATGATGGTGTAACTGCGGTTGATACTGTTTTACAAAGAGCTAGATGATTTGGTTATCGTGAAGGAATAAGAAAATATATAAAAATTTACATCACTAAGGATTTATTTAAACAATACAAGGAATACATTCTTCCTTCTGAAAATGAATTATGACAAAGATTAAAGGAAGCTGAAGCTAATGATAATTTTAGAGAATTCCAAAAGTACATTAGTTTAAATGGTAGATCAGCCCCTACTAATAAAGTTAAAACTATTAGAAGTAGCGGAGAGAAAATATTATTCTATGATTCATCAGTAGAACGAGATTTAGAAATTGAAAGAAATGCTAAATCAATTTACTTATACTTTGCTAAACAACAACGTAGCATTATAAATATTGTAGGAAGATCATATACAGGAATCATTGGTTTAAAATTCCTAGATTTTTGTGAACAAATTAAAGAAAATAAAATATATGAAACAATTGGTATTGATCAATATTTTTGACAAGAAATTAGAAAAAAAGCTGACAATTACCCTTTTTGTTTATTATTTTTTGATGATAATGGTAAAGATGATTTTAGAGAAAGAACTCCAGAAAATGGCAAATATCAATTATTTGAAGGTTCAAATGAAGAAACTAATTTTCCAGGTGAACAAGCATTATATCGAGTTGAAGGTTTGCATGATAAAATAGTTATTTGTTTGCATAAAATACGTGATAAATTGGATAATAAATTACGTTATTATGTGTCGCTACATTTGCCAAAGGACAATGTTTTTATGGGTAAATTTTATGTTAATGATTAATCAATAATATAATCATTTGTGATAATACTACTTATTTTTTCTTCAGTACCATCTACATATGAACTATTGTTTATACATTGAATAGAATATGCATAACCTACTTTTTTTGATTTTAAATCATTAACTAACAATCTATTAATTGATTTAGTTTCATCATCTTCATATTGTTTATTTTTATTAAAAATCACAATTGGAAAAAATATATAATCATATTCAAGATTTTTAATTAATTTAGATTTATCCTTTTTTGAATAAATTGGTTGGTATCTATTTTTAAAAAATTCAACATCTATTTTAACATCTTCTAATTTTAAATAGTATCATTTTGAAAATGATTTTCTAGTAATAGCAAAAACTTCATATTCCTTTTCAATGCAATACACAACTCATTCATAAATATCAATTTCATCAAGTGAATTAAAGATGAAAACTAATTTACTCTTTTTAGGAACTTGTTTTAAAAAAACTTTAAAATTTTCAAATGCTTGCTTATCTAATTTATTGCGTTGTTCAAAATTCATTTTTCGAATTATATCAACATTGTTTTGAATTATTAATTTATTTAAAATCATAATCAATATAGCATTCCTTAAAAATTTCACCTACATGATATTTGCCATTTGTTAATTCAATAATACCATTATCATTGAATCCAGTTATATTTAATTCTTTTTGACTACATATCATTCCATATGAGTCTATCCCTTTTAATTTGGTTGGTGAAATTAAAATTCCATTATTCATAATAATACCGATTGTAGCCACAACAACCATTAAGTTTTCTCTTACGTTATTTGCACCACATACAATTTGTAAGTAATTACTAGAATCAATATCAACTAAACATTTAGATAAATGTGTTCCTTCAATTTTCTTACATTCAATTACTTTTCCAACAACAAAAAAGGCTAGATTTGATTTATCAATTGTAATATTGTATGTTTTTTCTAATAAATCAATAAAGTCTTTTGTAATCAAACATCTTCCATTTGGTAGTATCTCAATATTTGGAAAATTAAAAATGTTAAATCCAATCACTAAACCATTTTTTTTAAAAAAAACATTTGGTCCCTGCTTAATGATTTCAACATCCTTATCATTAGTTAACATTGTTAACATATGATGGTTATTCAAATTAATTTTAAAAATATTCATAATTTTGTTTATACCTTAATAATTATAATATAATTACACTTGATAAATATGAAGCCTTTTTGTTTTTTAATTGATACTTCTTTTGACTTTGATAATAAACTTGGAGATGATGTTTACATTTTGCCAGCAGAAATTGTTGAAACTGTTAATGGCAAGGAAAAAATATATAGGGATACAATTGATATTACTCGTGATCAAATTAGAAAAAAATTAAATAATGATGCTGATTTAAAAACTTCACAAACTCCATACGGAGTAATTTACTCAAAAATGGAGGAGTTATTAAAAAACTATCAAACCATCTATGTTATTGTGATTACAAAAGAATTTTCAGGAATGTTTAATACTTATAATGAGATAGCTAAAAATTTAGAAAAAAGAAATGGAAAAAATAGAATTTTAGTAATTGACTCAAAATCTACTATGATTGATCAAAATTGAATTCTTGATTTAGTTCGTAAGGAAGCAAAAAATGGTTCAAATTTTTCAACAATTGAAAAAAAAGTTAAATCTTTTTTAACTACAATGTGTGGATTTACTATAATATCTAATGCTCAACAACTTATCAAAGGTGGAAGATTAACAGGACTTAAAAGTTTCTTGGTTAAAACATTAAAATTGAAATTAGTAATTAGATATCAAAATGGAGCATTAAAATTTATTGATAAATCAACTGATATGGAAAAAGCAATAGAGAAAGGAATAAATGATTCAATTAGTGAATTAAAAATTCCTAAAAATGAAATAGAAAAAGTAGTTATCTTATCTGATTTAAATGAAGTAGAGACAAAAAAATATCAAGCTTATGTAAAAAAATTATTATCAAATTATTATGTTGGCGAATATACCAAAAGTTTGTTGCCATCAATAGTTATCACTCATTTAGGTGATTTTTCATTTTCAGTTTTGATTAAAATAAAATAAGTTACTATAATTTACAATAATTTTATTAGTTTTAATACAAATCACGGTAGTGTAGCGATTTTTGGAGAAACTCAAATTAGAGCTAATGTTGTTTTATAGTTATTTTAATACTTATTATTCACTTATATTTATATCATTTAATTCTTGTTTAATTGTTGGATATTGCTTAATTTGATCAACATCAATTTTCAGTTGTGATACATCCTTTTCTAAATTATCCAATCTAGTATTAACCTGATTAAATCCTTGTCTCATTTCTTGTAAGATTAGATCGATTTTAGAAACT
>CASGBP010000091.1 GCA_949299825.1 uncultured Mycoplasmataceae bacterium | reverse complement strand
TAATCATATAAATTATTTAAGACAATTAACTGTTTCTAATGGTTATAAAAATGTCTTTAATGATGTAATTAATAAAAATGAAGATTTATGAAAATGATCTAAATCGAGTGAAGATTGTGAAATAACTGAAACATCAATTAAATTAGAACATTTAAATTCATTATTATTTAAATATAATTGGATTACAAAACGATGTCTAGATTCTGTTAGTGATGAAGTTGCTTTTAAGAAGAATGTTAAGTTGTATGAGGATTTTGATAATAAAAATGTAAATATGTTATTTGATGTAGTATCAAATAATTTTATGAAATTAGTTGAAAATAAGATTTTAAAACCACATACGATAGCATATGAAATGACTAAGAACAATTGAGCAAACAAAGAATTGTTTGATATATCATATATTGACCATTATCAGACTAATCAGTATAAATATGAATTATTATTGCAAATAATTTTATCAAAACGCCTTAAATAAAATGATTGAACACTCTAACAATATATCTAAACAAATCATGAGATAAATTTATAACATTTTTATATAATAATAAATATTATTAACCTTATTATGAATACTACAATTAGTCCATTATTTGATTTAAAGAAAATAGATAGAAGCAATAGATTAGAAAGCATCAAAAACACTGTAATGAAAATTTCGCCAAAACGACGAGTTTTTGATAAAGCTTGTGAAATTGCTGATTTAGTTTTGTCAAAAGAGGAAAAATATGCTGCAATGTCTGATGTTGAACTTAAGAATATGTCATATCGTATTATGGATGAAATTAGAGAAAAACAAACTAGTATTGATAACTATCTAGTTGATGGTTTAGCGATTGCAAGGGAAATGATTTTTAGAGTACATGGTCTAAAAGCATTTAGAGTTCAAATTATAGGAGCAATTGTTGTTCATTTTGGAGATTTTGCTGAAATGGCAACAGGTGAAGGAAAAACATTAGCATTATTATTAGTTTCATATGTTAATGCTTTGACTAAAAAAGGAGTTCATATTGTAACTGTTAATGAATATTTGGTTGAACGTGACGCTAATTTTTCAAAGGAAGCACTAACTAAGTTAGGAATTAGTGTTGGATATGTAACTTCCTCAATGGATCATGCAATTAAAAAACAAATGTATGATTGTGATATTACATATGTTTCTAACTCTGAATTAGGTTTTGATTATTTACGTGATAATATGGTAACTGATGCAAGTGAAAAATTATTAAGACCATTATACTTTGCAATTGTTGATGAGGCAGATTCAGTTTTAATTGATGAGGCTAGAACTCCTTTAATTATTGCAGGGGCTCCTCAAGAAGATGTTTCTCAATACATTGATGCTGATAATTTTGTGAAGCAATTGAATCCATCTGACTATATTATTGATTTAGAATCACAAGCAATTAATTTGAATGATTCAGGAATAAAAAAGGCAGAAGAGTTTTTTAAAATTAAAAATTTATATGATATTCAAAATAGTGAAATTGTTCATAAGGTAATGAATGCTTTAAGAGCTAATTATATGATGGAAATTGAACGTGAATATATTATTAAAAGGAATCCTAAAAAGGGAACACAGGAAATTGCTCTAATTGATGCATTTACTGGAAGAATTTTAGAAGGTAGAATGTATTCAGCTGGTTTGCATCAAGCTATTCAAGCAAAAGAAAGAGTTCCAATTGAACCTGAAAATTTAACTGTTGCTACAATTACTTATCAATCTTTCTTTAGATTGTATAAAAAATTATCTGGTGTATCAGGTACTGCTTTAACTGAAAAGAATGAATTATTAAATATTTATAATATGGTTGTTGTTGATATTCCAACTAACAAACCAAAAAAACGAATTGACCATCCTGATTATATTTTTGCAACTAAACAATTAAAGTGAAAATACATTGTTGCAGATATTAAAAAACGTCATGCAACTGGACAACCTATTTTAGTTGGTACAGTTTCTGTTGATGATTCTGAATTGTTACATAAAATGCTAGACAAAATTGGTATTGAACATAATGTATTAAATGCAAAAAAACACGCTGAGGAAGCAAAAATAATTGCAAATGCTGGACAAAGAGGTGCAGTTACTATTGCAACTAATATGGCTGGTAGAGGTACTGATATAAAGTTAGGTCCTGGGGTAGAAGAACTTGGGGGATTATATGTTTTAGGTACAGAAAGAAATGAATCTCGTAGAATTGATAATCAATTAAGAGGTAGATCTGGTCGTCAAGGTGACCCTGGTGAATCTAGATTTTTTATTTCATTGCAAGATTTAATTTTTAAACGTTTTGCAACTGATTTTTTTGACAAAGCACAATATAAATTAGGTGAAGAAGTTATTGATTTAAAGTTTTTTTCAAGACTTTTAAATAAGACTCAAAAAAGAGTTGAAAATATGAACTTTGATATAAGAAAAAACTTAATTGATTATGATTATGTGTTAAGTGAACAACGAGAACTTTTTTACAAGCAAAGAGATGCAGTATTAACATCTGATAATATCATTGAAATTGTTTTTAGAATGATTCCAAGGATTGTTGATGTTCTATTAATTTTGAATCGTAATCAAGAAAACATTGATATGATTGATGTTCATGAATTAGTAATTGATATTGAAAGTCGTTGTGGAATTAAATTAAAAGTTGATGAAGAAGCTTTATCAAAGAAAACTGTATCTGAGATTTTTGATTTCTTTACAAATGAAATAAGATTATTGGTTTATAAAAAATATAAACAATTAACAAAACCAATAGCTAATCAATTATGAAGAAACATCATCATTTCTTCGATGGATGCTAATTGAACCAAGTTTTTAGATAAAATTCAAAAATTAAGAGATAGTGTAACGTTAAGAAGTTTTGAACAAAAATCTCCATTAAACATTTATGTTGAGGATTCAGATAGGTTGTTCTACAACATAATCATTAATATAGCTAGTGAAACAATTTTTGGAATTCTTGGTTTTGACGATGAAAACAAGAAAAATATTGCTACAAGAAATGAAACATCACCAAGAAAACCTGTTGATATTTTTGATGCATTTACTACTGGAAATCAAATAGTTTTACCTTCAGATAACTCATATGAGTTAAATTCAAAATCAAATCATACAATTGATGATCTTTCTCTTTCACAATCTATTACTAAAGAAGTGAAAGAAAATGATACAATAAATAGTAATTTTGTTGGAGATAACAAGAACAAGGAGTCAATTATTATGTCAAGTTCAAATAGTGATAAGATAAATAATGTTGTAGATGAAATTCTAGGTTTATCAAAAAAACAATCTATTAACCAGGAACCAGATAAAAATTCTAAGCAAATATTAGATCAAATAATGACTGGTTATACTGAACCTAATATTAATTCTAATGAAACAAAAACCACTCCTCCTCCTATTCCATCTTCACCAAAAGTTTCACAAGGTGTTTCAAATACTACTAATCAACCTACTTCTTCATTACCACCAATAGGTGAACAGCCAAGAACAAATAAACCTGGTCCTACTCAACAAAGTAGTAATAATTTTATGGATCAAGTTTTAAACATTGTAAATAGTGATATAAAGCCAAAACAAGTAGATATTGACTACGATGGTATAGCAGGTACTCAAAAAGCAAATAAACCAAGTTCAAAACCAGAAAATGTTCCTCCTACTGCTTCAAAGCCTATCCAAACAAACGTGATTAATGATGCTAAACCTAATCCTACAATTAATCAAAATAATAAGCCATTTGAAACTTTTACTAGAGATGATCATGATAAAATTGACAATTATACATTTACCAAGAAACCAACAAAGCAATTATTAAATGAAGATGAGTTAAATAAAAGAATCCAAAATAAGGAAAAACAATTGGATCAAAGAACCCAAGATTTATTAAATAATGCAAAAGATGAAGAAATTAGAAATTTAAGAAAAGAAATTGATGATATTAATAATAGATTGGTACAAAAACAAATAGAACAAGAACAAGAGATAGCCAAATTAGTTAGTAATGAAAATTCAGAGTTAAAAGAAATTCATGAAATGTTATTAAATGCAATTAAAGAACAAGATGCTTTTTATAAAGAACAACAAAATCAAATTAGAGAATTAAAAGAACATGAAGCAAGAGCATTAATGGAAGAAGAAATAAGAAGAAAAATTGAAAATGAACAGCAAGAAAAATTGATGGCTGAAAGAAAGAAAATTGAAGAAGAAAGATTAGCTTTATTAGAGAAAGAAAAAGCCTTAATTCAACAACAAGAAGAAATCGAAAGAAGTTATGAAGAGTTAGCAAATTATGATGATAATGATTACTATTATGAAGATGAAGAATATGACGATATAGTTGATCCTTATATGATTCATACAAATGAACAAGAAGTTAATCAACAAGTTAATAATAATCAACTTTATAATAAACAAGGTATTCCATTAAGACCTGTGCCAACAATGAAACAAAACAATCAGTTACCTCCTACAATGAAAGTTAACCAACCAGTAAGACGAAACAATACTAACAAGGTACCAACAATGCTTTCTAATAGTTATATTAATAGAGTTAATAACTCTCCTTATGACGATGATGACACAGTAGCTTCAATTAGAAGAAGATAATATATGTCTAACTTTAAATTAGTATCTGAGTATAAACCAACAGGCGATCAACCAAAAGCAATTAATCAACTAATTACTAATTTTAAAAATAAGAAAAAAAAACAAGTTTTACTTGGGGCAACAGGAACAGGAAAAACTTTTACAATTGCTAATGTGATAAGTGATTTAAATCAACCTACCTTAGTATTAGCGCATAACAAAACCCTTGCTGGTCAACTTTATCAAGAATTAAAAGCATTATTTCCTAATAATCATGTTGAATATTTTGTTTCATATTTTGATTTTTATCAACCTGAGGCATATATACCTAAAAGTGATACTTATATTGAAAAAACTGCAAAGGCAAATAATGAAATTGAAATGCTAAGATTATCAACATTAAACTCCTTAACTGAGTATGATGATGTTATTGTGGTGGCATCAGTTGCAGCTATATATGCTAGTGTTTCTGCTAAGGATTTTGATCAATTCAAATTTGTTTTAAAAATAAACGAAAATAAAAGTATTAAGGAAATAAGAAGCGATTTGGTTAAATTAAATTATCAGTTTAATGCAATTGATTTAAAACCTGGTACTTTTCGAAACAAAGGAGATGTGTTAGAAATTGCTTTTGGTTTTAGTGATGAATATATTATTAGAATTTCTTTTTTTGGAGATGAAATAGAAAAAATAACAAAAATTAATTCTTTAACAGGAGAAGTTATTGAAAAATTAGACAAAGTAATAATTCCTCCAGCTGATGAATATATCATTGATAGCACCAGCAAGGAAGAATCATTTAAAAGAATATATGATGAAATGATAGAAAGAGTTAAATTTTTTAAAAGTAATGAAAAATTAATTGAGGCTCAAAGAATTGAACAACGTACTAAATTTGATCTAGAATCAATGAAGGAATTTGGTTATTGTTCAGGTATTGAAAATTATGCTAGACATCTAGAATTAAGAAAAGAAGGTCAAACACCTTATACATTATTTGATTTTTTTAATTTACATAAAGATGGATGATTATTAGTAGTTGATGAATCTCATATGACATTACCACAAGTTAGAGGGATGTATAACACTGATAGAAGTAGAAAGGAAACTTTAGTAGAATATGGTTTTAGATTGCCTTCTGCACTCGATAATAGGCCATTAAATTTTGAAGAATTTAATGATAAGCAAAATAAGACAATTTACATTTCTGCAACTCCAAATGATTGAGAAATAGAAGATTCAAATAATTTATTAGTTGAACAAATTGTTAGACCAACTGGACTTTTAGATCCAACTATTGAAATTAGATCAACTAGAAACCAAATTGAAGATTTAGTGAATGTATTAACAAAACAAAAGCAAAACAAGGATAAAACTTTTATTTCAGTTATGACAATTAGAATGGCTGAGGAACTAACAGAATTATTAAAATCTAGAAATATCAAGGTTGCATATTTACATAATGAATTAAAAACCTTAGAACGGTTAAAAATTCTAAATGATTTAAGAAGAGATCGATATGATGCAGTAGTAGGCATAAATCTTTTAAGAGAAGGTATTGATGTACCTGAAGTTTCACTTGTTTGCATTTTTGATGCAGATAAACCTGGATTTTTTAGAAGCTCAAAATCATTAATTCAAATTATTGGTAGAGCTGCAAGAAATGAAAAAGGACACATTATAATGTATGCTGATACAATTTCAAAAGATATGCAATTAGCAATTGATGAAACTAATAGAAGACGAGCGATTCAAATTAAATATAATGAAGAAAATAATATTGTGCCAAAAACAATAAAGAAAGCATTACCAGATGAAATAGTAATAAAAGATGATAAATTATCAAAAAAGAAAGACAAGAATATAAATGAGTTATCAATCAAGCAATTAAAAAACATGATGTTAAAAGCTGCTAAAAATCAAGAATATGAATTAGCTGCAGAATTGAGGGATAAGATTCTAGAGTTGAGTGTTGAAAAGGACAATAATTAAATTAGGAAAACACAATATCAAGGCAAAATTAACTTATTATTTTTAATTTCAATGTTTTCATTAGATAATTTAATGCCATTTAGATTTGGATTCTCAGCAAGAATAGTAATTAAAGATTTAGATCGATTATCATTAGGTCGTGATTCAATTAGAACAACTTCATCCTCTTTATTTACAACAAATTCAATGTTTATTGAACTTTTCCTTGTAAAGTAAAAAAGTAAATGTTTATTAGCAACTAACATTTGACTTACTAAATTTGTATATAAGGCTGATTTGATATTTGAAGCCTTTTCTTTTTTTATCTCACTAATAACATCATCATCAAACATACATGCCAATAAACCAGTATCTGCAAAGTAAACTCTAAAATGATCTATGTTTTCAACTCAACTTTTTGAATTATTTTCATCTTCAATTAAATTTCTAGAAATATTAACTAAATTTGCATCAATTAATCATGTAAGAGCCTTTGTGTATCAAGTAGATCTTGCATGCTTACTAATCTTTGAAAACATAAATTTTTTGCTATTTTTTGTTAGTTGTCCAGGTAAAGAATTCATTACCTCAATGATTTTTTGTCTTTCATGCTTTGGTCCATCTTGTGTAATATATAAGAAATAAGCAGCAATTATTTTCTTTTGAATTTGTTTTGCATATACCATTTTCTTAGTTTGTAAATATTCATCTATTACCTCTGGCATACCACCTAACAATAAATAAAGGTAAAAAAATTTGGATAAATCTTTATGAATTTTAGAATCAATTGCTACCTTATTTTTAAATGCATTTTTAACTTCTGTTATGAACTCATTAGGAAATTGCACAGCTCATAAGAATTCTTCAAAATCTAAAGGTAGTAATTTAACTACTTTTATATATTGTTCGTTATCTTTTAAAAGTTGTCTTTGATTCTCATCAAAAAAACAACTAGAAATTACAACATCAATTTTACAAGCTTCTGAAAAATTTTTTATGCTTAATAAAACTCTAGGAAATTCTTGTACCTCATCAATAAAAAGTAATGTATTTTTATCAATTGGTATATTTTCAAATTCTTGAATTGATTTAATTTTGTTTTCTATACTTTCAAAATCATAATCTCCAAGAAATATCTCTTTCATACTCTTATTTTGATGTAGATTTAAATGAATAACATGATTATAGTAATCTTTAGCAAATTCTAGAATAGTTGAAGTTTTTCCTACCTTTTTCATTCCTTCAATGATCAATACTTTATTGTTATGTCGAAGTTTTCACTCCTCAATTTCTTTTAAAATTTTTCTATGAAACATATAAACATATTCTAATAGATTTTAGAGAAAATTTCACAAATTTGAGGGGGAAATTCAAAGTGAATTCATAAAATTTGTGTTTTTAACATAATCTAAATATTAAATTCTTAATTTATAAAATCTTATATAATTTTTAATATGTTTGACATTAATTTATTAAAAGTAGATTTCAAAAAAACAGTAAAAAAATTACATGATAAGAAATTTGATATTACTAGTTTACCAACTCTAGTAGAGCAAGATAATTTATTGAAGGAATTAATGACTAAACAACAGGCATTAAATAATGAGCGAAATATTTTATCCTCAAAAATTTCTGAGTATGTGAAAAATAAAGAAGATGTAACGAAATTAAATGATCTAAAAAACAAAGTATCATCAATTAAGGTTGCTATTGATGAATTGGAAATAAAAATTAATGATCTTAAAATTAAAATAAATAATGAATTATTATTAATTCCAAATATTTGTGATGATTCAGTTGTAATAGGTAGTGATGAAAATTCAAATAAAGAAATTAAAAGAGTATTTGAACCAACTAAATTTAATTTTGATCCATTGCCACACTGAGTATTAGCTAAAAATAAAAATTTATTTTTACAAGAAGAGGCAACGAAATTAACAGGAAGTAGATTTATTACTTACTTTGACAAAGGAGCTAAATTATATAGAGCATTACAACAATTTACTTTAGATGAAAATGTAAAAGCTGGTTTCATAGAAGTATTACCTCAGGAAATCTTGAATGAAAATGCTTTATTAGGTTCTGGTCAATTACCTAAGTTTAAGGATGATTTATTTAAAATCGAAAATAGTAATTTTTATCTTTCTCCTACTGCTGAGGTTCAATTAGTCAATTTGTATCAAGATACTATTATTGATAAAAATAAATTACCAATTTTCTTGACATCAAATACATCTTGTTTTAGAAGTGAGGCAGGTTCTGCTGGAAGAGATACAAAAGGAGTAATAAGATTACATCAATTTCACAAGAGTGAATTAGTAGCTTTTTCTTTACCAGAAAATTCATTTGATGTTTTAGAAAAAATGACATCTCATGCTGAATCTATTCTGGAAAAACTTGAGCTCCCATTTAGAAGAGTTTTGTTATGTACTGGTGATACAGGTTTTAGTTCTACAAAAACATATGATTTGGAGGTTTGACTTCCTTCTTATCAAGCATATAAGGAAATTTCTTCATGTTCAAATTGTATTGATTTTCAAGCCAGAAGAGCAAAAATTAGATATAAGGATAGTGATGGAAAAAACAAATTTGTTCACACTTTGAATGGTTCAAGTCTTGCAATTGATCGTTTATGATGTGCCGTTGTTGAAAATTATCAGCAAGAAGATGGTAGTATTAAAATTCCAAATGCATTAAAACCATACATGAATCTTGATAAGATTTAGTTTTTTAAGTTTAATATTTCATGTTTTAAAGCTTCAGCAAAATCTCCACAAACTAAAGACACTTTTTGGCCAATAACAGATATACCCTTACCATTAATTATTTCTTTTATTTTATCCTTTTTTATAATGCTTTTATCTTTTACAAAAATTTGAACTGTTGATAAACTATTTTCAACGTTTACAATATTTTCAATTCCTCCAAAATTTTCTACTAAGGCAATTACATCAATTGGAATTTTTGTTGAACTTCTTAAATTAGAAGAATCTTTGATAGCTTTGATTTTTTCATTTGATTCTGTAACTTGTTTTTCTTCTATAATTTTATTTTTTTCTTTAGATTCTTTTTTT
>CASGBP010000090.1 GCA_949299825.1 uncultured Mycoplasmataceae bacterium | reverse complement strand
TATTTTTAGGTTAAAAATTAATTTAAAATTATAATTATTTTTGGTAACTTATGGATTTTGATTGTAAAAAAAGTAAGATAATATCTATTAATGGAATTTTGTTAGTCTTCATCAGTAATTTCAACAATTTAAGATATTATTTTACATATAGTCAATCATAGGTAATATCATGGATTTAATTAAGCAAGCAAAATCAATAAAAACAATGTCAATATCTGTAATAGTTTTGGCATTGTCTACACTTTTATTGATAGTAATTTTATTTATTACTCCTTTTTTATTACCAACTACTGATAATACTCAATTTTTTATTTTCAATTTATATCAATTAACTTTTAATCTTTATGTTTTTTTCTGTCTTATTATGGCATTAGTAATTGCAGTTACAATTACAATAATAATTTTGAATATAATTTGTGGAATTAAGGTTTTAGCAACCGATTGAAAAGATAATGATTTAAATAATGATAAAACGCTATGAGGAGTTCTAACATTTGTAATTTTAGGAGGAATAGCATCATTAGTTTTCTCTCTTAAAGCAACAAAAAAGCTAACAGAACAACAACCATTGCAATAAAACAATAAATAGATTAATTATTAAAAATTTAATTTGTCTTTATCTTCTTGTCTAAAATATGTAATATTTTAAAATCACATTTAGATCAAGGAAATCCAATAGAAACAATAAATAAAAGTTAACAACATATAGAATAAATCACCTAAATAGATGATTTAACACCATTTTTTATTCATATATATTACATTTGAAAAATATTATCTATTTTTTAATAAGAAACTTCTAAAAGCATATGCTGTATCTTTTAAGAAAGGAATATATGTAATAACATCTTCATTCATTACATCCTTTTCAGGATAATAAACTACTCCTTTTAAGAAATCAACAAATCTTAATGTTGCAGTGAACAATATTTCTCGCTCTGCATCTGGTAAATCTTTTGTATTTTTCAAGGCAAAAATCAAAGTTTTTTTAATTTTTGTGATAAGTGATTTATGCTCTAATAAATTTTGAGACTTCAATAAATTATCAAGAAAATCATAAGTTATTTCATTACAAAATTCATCATATGTTACTCTTCCACCAGCTCTTATTGATCTAGGAGCTACATAACCTTTTTTAGACATTAATATTCCATCTAAATTAGTTGATCCGCTATGTGAAGGTGATGGAGTTGAAAAACTATTTGCACTTGGTGAACCAAAATTACTTATAGGTCTTGGAGGATTTGCACCATTTGTAGGACCAAAACTTGGACCACTTGACATTGGTGGCTTAGGACCATTAAATCCTGGTGCTGCATTTGTAGCATTCAATGGAGAAGCAGGTCGTGGACCAGATGGACCAAATGATGGTGCTGGTGGTTTAGGACCCATTGAAGAAGCAGGGATATTAGAAGCCATTGGAGGTCTTGGTGCTCCTGGAGCAGGTGGCATAGCACCAGCAGGCATCGGTGGTCTTGGTGCTCCTGGAGGAACAGGTGAACCAGGCATTGGTGGTCTTGGAGCTCCTGGAGGTGGTGTAGGTCCAGAGGCCATTGGTGGTCTTGGTGCTCCTGGAGGAACAGGTGAACCAGGCATTGGTGGTCTTGGTGCTCCTACAGGTGGTGTAGGTCCAGAGGCCATTGGTGGTCTTGGTGCTCCTGGAGGAACAGGTGAACCAGGCATCGGTGGTCTTGGTGCTCCTGGAGGTGGTGTAACATTATTAGTTTGTGTAGGTGTTGTAGATGCTTCTTTTTTCTTTCCGAAAAGTCCCATTTTAATGTAATCTCCTTGAAAAACTATTTAACTATATTATAATAACACAAAAAACAACAACTCAACATTAGCTAAATGAAATATGCATGTCATTTTTAATAGGTTTTTGTGATTATAATATAATATAAGAGATATAGAATTTATTAAGAATGAAGTCAAAGAAATTTTTTAAAAAGTTTTCATTAATATTTGGTTTTGTTAGTTGTTTATCGATAGTTTGTGGACTAACCTTTAGTGCAATAAATAACAATCAGGATAATAACTTGCATTCAAGAAATGCAAGTTCAAAATTAATTGATAATCGTAGCAGTGAAAATACTTATATACCAAGTGAATATAATTTGTTTGGTAGCGATGATTATTTTTTTGAATCTACCAATTTAGCTAAACCTGATGGTAGTACATATACATATAGTGAGTTATTTGCTTCTCAACACTTTGGAAATAGTTGAGTTGGGATTGATTTAACTTCAAATTCTAATCAATATAATACAAGTAGTACTATATACAAAGCAATAAAAACATTAGTTGCAATCGCAACTGAAGATATCCATCCAACTGTAGTTAGTAATTTAGATGATGATACATACATGAGGATTGACAATTTTTATATAGATAATTTCACTGGTTCTATAACAGCAAATGTTGCTATTAGATACTATTGAAAAAATGGACAACTAATAGATTGCACAACTAACAATAGTTCAAATCCTGAGTTAAATCAAACTATTACATTAACAGGATTTAAAAGTTCGAATGAGACAATAATATCAAATTCAATAAATGTTAATACCATTGATGATACTGAAATAACTATTGATAACATAACTGATTTTAGTAATGACAATCAATATAACAATTTAACTAATGCTTTTTCTTCTACTATATTAAATCCAATTAATTCCTTTCAATCTGATATGAACACAAAAACATATGATGCTACTAGCGGTAGTAATCCAAAAATTATAGCTTATCCTGGTTTAAAACAGTTAAAAACAAACATTGGTGTCACAAACTATTTCACAACTAAGTATGTTGATACTGAAACTTTCATAATTTATGATGATCCAGCAAGTTCAGGCGATAATTATCGTCAAGCTATAGGAACATTTTGTTTTGGTGAAAATAATACAGCTAGCACTAACAATCAACGAACATTTGTAGCAAATTATAATGTTCCAAGTGAAAAGACTACAACTTATATTCAAGAAGGTAGATATCCAGTTGTGCCAGGAAGTAGAAATAAATTAGCTTCAAGTTATGATACTGACCTAGAAATTAAAAATCTAAAAAATGAATTATTTGTATCAATGAATGATATCATAAAGGATTCATATACTGAAGATGGTACTAGCTTATCAGATTTTGAAATAATAACAACTCCAGATGATCTAATTAATAAAAATTACATTAATGATATAACTGGGGAAATCACAATAGAAGTTAAACTTTCTGGAACATATCTATATAAAGGTGCAAAAGTAACCAATGCTGATCCAAATTCCGGTAATGAAAGAATATTCGCTTTAACATTATATGGTTTTGAACAAGTGCAACCAACAAAGGTTTCATCAAAAATTGATGTTAGTCTTATTAGTGATGAAATAGTTAATAATGTTCCTTCTTATTTCATTGATGATAGTGGACAAAGAACAAATGATTTAAAGAAATTACTAGAACTTGCTTCTCAAGTGAATCAAAATGGTTTCTCATCTGTTCCAAATGGATTTTATGATAATTTAAGTTTTGAATCTTACTATAGAAGCAAAAATAATCAAAATTATCTTGGTACACCTAACGACATTAATGGTACTTTAGTATTAAAAATGAAAGCAACTCGATATTATAGTCCTACAAATGGATTATTAATTGATGATGTAGATAAACCTTTAGAATTAACTACAACTGTTGAAAACTTACAAAAAATTGACATAGAAAATGCAGCATATGTTAAAAATGGTGAAGAAGGAATTAATATTACTGGTTATCAAGAATTTCTACCAAAGGAAGTGCTTGGTAATGTTATTAGAGACCAAACAACTGGATATACTGGAATACTAACAATAACTGGAATTATTGACTTGGTTTATAACTATGGAATTGGTGGCAATAAAACAGATGATATAAAAAACAATATTACTTTTACAACTGTTGATAATAAATCGTTATCAAGTTATGAAGAATCAGATCAATATATGTCACTAAATGATCCAAAAACTTCAAATTTAAACGGAACATTAAATTTATATTTTAGTATTAGTGGTTTACTTGATCAAAATGATGGAATTGAGGTTACTATACCATCATCATATCAAATACTAATCAATGGGTTTAAATCAATTGTTCAAACTGAATTGTTAAATGAAGTTTCATTAGTAATGACAGATGAAGAAATATATTCAAGTGATGTTGGTTATGCTAATGACCCAAATGAAGCATTTAAAAAAATATTATTAAAACGAGGTGCAAATAGAAAACCACTAAACATCCAAAACTTGTTTCAAGATGAAAAAGGGATTCCAGTTAACATAACTAATAATGTCATTAATAACACACAATCTAGTGATGAAGAATTGTTAAATTATTTTAATGATTACTTTGAAGTAAGTGTAATACCTGATGCAGATGGAATTGATGGTTTTTATTATAAAGATGGTTATCTTGATGTAATAATTTACTTAAAACAATATTTTGATGAAAATGGTAATTTAAAAATTGCAACTAATCAGGATGAGTATTTAGCAAAACAAATTAGATTTACTGGGTTTGAACAAGCTGCAAAAACATTGGTTAATGGTCAAGTAAATCTTGCATCAATTATGAGTAACAATTATGCTTCAGACTTTGCAGATCCAACTAGCATTGAGACCATCATTTTAGAAAATAAGAATGAGTTTTTTGTTAATATGCCAACTATTTTTTATGAGGAAAATGTCATTAATAGCAATAACATTACTAATAATGCTTTAACTGTAGATAGTAATTCAATTGAATTTGATAATTTAACTGGTGTTTTGACTGCACAAATAACCTTAAAATATAACTACTTTGACAATAACACTGATTTCATCTCAAAAAATAGTGCTAATGATTCTGAACCATTTGAAATTAGAATCACTGGTTTTAAGTCTAGTAAAGCTACTATTATAGTACCAGTTATGAATTTAAATAATTTAAAACCTATTGATGATTCAACCAACTTATCATCTAATTTAATTGATTGATCACAAAAAAATGGAAGCAACCCTAGTAACATAGTTGATACTAATTTTTTACAACAAGTAGTTTATGAAAATATTGAAAGTTTTGTCCAAAATTTATACCCTTTATCATCTAGTAATAAGGATGATTATTTTGTTATTGAAAACCCTATCATTAACTATGGTACATCAACTATTGAATTTGATTTAGTTCTAAATTATTATTTTGATGAAAAAGGTGTACCTATTTCACCAAGTAATAGTTCATCAAGTTCAACAAATAATCGTAAAACAGTTAAAATAATAGGTTTTAATAGAAATATTGTTACCGATACAACTGTTGGAATTCTAGATGTTTCTAAAATAAGTGAAAACTTAACAAATATTTCAGTTAACACCTTAAAATCAAATCAAAATATTTTTATTAATGCAATTAAAAATAATCCAGACTCTTTAAGTTTAATCTTTAATAATTTACCTTCAACTTTTAATGACATTGATTATTTTGTTAATAATGTCTCAATTAATGTTATAGAAGGACAAGAAATAGATAGTTGTACAATTGAATTTACTTTAAACAATATTTTTATAAATGATAATGGAACAACAAAAATAGGTTCTGCCACTTTATCAAAAAATTTTAATGGTTTTAAAAGTCGATCAGGAACTTTTGTTAATCAGGTTACTTGAGATATTAATCCTAGTTATTTGCAAGATTATATGATAGCTTATTGAGATGTTAATGATATAAGAAGGAATATTATTAGTGGTGGTACTGCGTTGTTTACTAATCACCCTGAAATTCTAGAAAACTACATTGATAATCTTGTATACAATTCTGATGGAACTATTAAGAGCCAAATTAGTTTAGTTGCTGGTACATCAAAAATTAATGCAAAAAATGGAACTATTACTTTTGATATTTCTGTCTCACCATATTATGATGATGAAGGTAATGAATTAGATAGTTTAAGTGGTTCAATACCTCCTACTTTTACAATTGAATTGAGAAATTTTCCAAAACAAAGTTCAACTGAAGTTAATCAATCAATCATCTATACTAATCAATTAGTTACTGATACTAATAATTTAACTAAGGATCTTGTAGTTGATCCAATATTTGGTAGTAATATAGTTTCTTCAGTAATAAAATGAACTGGTTCAGAATCACCTGATGATAAATTATGAGATAAATTAAATTCAGCAGGTAATGATCTTATTGATTTAATGTTATTTAACACCAATGCTGCCTCAAATAGTGGAATTAGTCAGGTTAATTCACAAACTAAAATCACAGATGTTGATATTATTGAATCAAATGACTTTGAAGGTTCTATATCATTTAAAATCTGAATAAAAAATTACTTTGATGAATTGGGTAATTGAAATGTGAATGATGAATATGAGATTAATAATGTGTATACTATTTATCAATTAAACAAAACACAAAAAACAAATCTTACAAAAGTTGAAGCTAGTGTGACTGAATTAAAACAATATTATAATGAATCACTATATGGTGATGCAGTTCCATTAAATCAGTCAATTAGGGCAAGTGAATTTTATAAAACAATTATTAATAATCAAAATTTTCCTCGTTTTGAATCTTTCTTTGAAAGTCTAGCAACAACTGGTGTATATGGTAAAGGGGTAGTTAATCCACCAACAGAAGTTAATGCAAATGTTCAAGATTTAAAAATAAATGTTTTCAATGATGTTGAATTAGGTGGAGAAGGTGCTT
>CASGBP010000089.1 GCA_949299825.1 uncultured Mycoplasmataceae bacterium | reverse complement strand
TGGCTTATTATTTTTACCAAAATAAAAAGTCGAATATTTAATAGAACTCATGGCTTTTTCTTCACCTTGAATAATAGTATAACCAACCATATTAGGTGGTGTATTTGCCATTTTTGTTATTAAAACATCTTGATAATTATTTGATGAAAAGTCTACACCGCTGACAGCATAATCATATATTACATTCCCAGTAGATGCATCCATTGCAATAAATCTTAAAAATGCCTCACCTGATGATCATAAACCCTTTGACCAAGAAGTGAAAACATCTAAATTATCATCATAATCTACATAAATTGGTCATCCAGCATCTGGACTGCTTGAAGCCATATTATTTGAAACTGTTGATGATGAAGACCATATAACCTTTCCATCATAACCTATATAATCAAATTTAGAAGTATCATAATTTAACATTAAGTATCCTTTTGGACCTATCCCTATTCCATCAGATCTCATTGCAGTATATCCATATGTTGTAGCTTCAGAACCATCACTTTTTCTTACTACTATCGCATTATTACTATCTAATAGATAATCCCCTTCAATTGCACCAGCTGCTTTAGGTTGAACACTTCTATTTTGCATAGCTTGACTTTGAGCATAATTTACTTGCTTAACATCATTTGTTCTAGACACATTAAGTCCAACAAACATTAACAACAAAGAAGATGCAACTGTTATTGAAGAAGCAATAGCCAAACATTTCTTAAACCTTGAATTCTTTTTAACCTTCATAAATACCTCGTTTCTAATTAACTATTAATAACCATTAATGATTAACTTTTCTAAAATCTATTTATTTGTTTAGTTCCAACATAATTTAGAAAAGAATTAAACAATATTATCAATGGTAACTGGTAATATTGCAACAAAAGCACAAACAAGAGTAACTGACAAATTTATTCATCTTTATTTTGTTAATTTCATCATAAAACTCCAATTTATATCTCTAATTTAACATATAAACCATTTGTTTGTTAAATTTTTTTTCAACTAAAATTGAGAGAAAATAACCTATAAAAATTTATATTTTTCATAAAAATATATTCTTAGAAAAAAAGAAAATAAAATAGTTAATTTTTTTTAAAGATTACTGTCAATGATATTGGAAATTAGTCTATTTTATTGTTTTAATTTTGAATATTTACCTATTCTAGATTTACTGAACAAATAAATTTTACATATATAATTGGCTAAAGAAACTAATGTTTCAACTTTTAATATAGATTTATATATATCTATAACTTAAAAAATATTTTATATTAAACATTAATAAATGTTATAATATAAAAGGTATTTTAGTATTACTTGAGGGATTATGAAAATAAAAAAAATTGCACTTGTCGGTTTTTTAGTTGGACTTGTTGTAATGGCTGTGCCTATTGCTACATCTTTTTCATTGCTTTCAACCTACAACTACAGTGGTTCGCAAGCTTATAGTATTGATGGAATAGTATTTAGTAGTCGTGAAGCTTTTGAGTCTTATTTAAATGAAACTTATGGAATCAAAACAAATCAGATATCTTCTGATAATTATTTCATTAATGCAAATGGTAAGAAAATTTACTTAGGTCAAAGTCAAGTTGATCAAATCGTAGACAAGGCTTCTGAATCTAGTGAGTTTGCTACAATCTATTCATCTAAAAATGATGTTAAATATAATTTAATTGATCCAAGTTTAGGAGAATTATCTCCAAAGTGATTTAGTCAATCTCAAATTGAACCAAATGAATCCATTTATATCTATCGGGGTGATGGTGATGCAACTTATTTAGATAAGGCTGATGCTTTAGATTCTTTTATCAATTCAGGATATGAAGTTTATTACTTTAATGATATTTATTTCAAGGATAAACAAGATTTATATACTTACTTAGTTAATGTTTATTTTAAGGATCCTAGTAACATTGGTAGTACAAGTTTAAGAATTAAGGCTCCAAACGGAGAATATTCAAAAGTTATCAATATGAATTCTAAGTCAAATTGAAAAGATGAAGCTGCTGCTTTTATTCAAGACAATGCTGAACCAGTTATCAAAATTTACACTAATACAGGTTACAAATATATATCTCAATCTGAAAATGCTATTGCTGATTCAGTTAATTTTGATGATATTCCATATATTAAAGTAATTGCAAATGAAGGAAAACAAAATTACGTAATTGGATTAAATGAAGGTGATAATTATCAATTAAGTGGTACAAATTTTTATGAAGGTTATAGTGATATAACTAGAGGTTTTACTACTACGACCAATTGAAGACAAGAATTAATTAATTTTGTTCCAGATTATGATTCAACTAGTATTGATAATTTCAATAAGGCAACAACTGCTTTTATAGAAAAATTTATTTCTAGAGGAATAATTGATTCATCTAGTGCTTCTACTGATAGAGTAACATATAGTTCTACCTTATTATTTAGTGGGGTAAATGATGGTCAATCACTAACTCAATTTGCAACCATTGAGGATGATGAAACTCTTAATTTTACTTATGAGGATGATAAAGGATATTTAGTTGATAACAAATACATTAATAGTAGTAAAAGAGTTCCAATTGTAGTTGATCATTTATCTGCAATGTCTCAAGAATTATTAAATATATACAATAATTATCCTTCTTACACTTATATTTATAAAGAAGCATTGGCAGCATCAGATAACTATGCTTCAATGCAAAATTATAATGCTATTTTAAAAATACCATTACTTTATTCTTTAATGATGGATCGTTTAATCTCGTCAGGGGCACCTAATAGATTAATAGAAGCTACTAGAACATATTTTAAAAATGTAGCTAATGTTCTTACTAATTTAGTATCTATTGTCTTAGGTGACTCTGCTCTACAACCAGAAACAAGATATAGTGCATTTGGTACTCTAGACTTTGCTAATGTATTTGGTTTTAATAGTGAAATTATTGAGTTTGATATTCAAAAATATGAAGCTTTTTTTTCTACAGTTTATCGTTCATTTATTGCTTCAGCTGCAACTTATGCCAATGTTACTTTAAATAGTGATACTGGGATTGCTGCTACAACTAAAACAGCAGCACAAAAAACAGCACTTGATATTACCAATGATTTATTTTCACAAGCCTCAAATGTAAATTTATCTCAAATATATACAAATACATATAACTCAATTCTGCATCAATCAAAAACTATAAATACTATTATGAGTAATCAAATATTGTGAAATAAGGCTAGTGATGATCCAGCACTTTATACAGCTGCAACCATGGCATTGACTAACACCTTAAAAACCAACCAAAAAGATACAATATTAAATTCTATTATTAATCATGCTGGTGAATTATTAAATAACTTAGATAGTTGAGAATATGTACCAAACGACAATGTCTTTAAAAAATATGCATATTATTTTTATTCAACCACTGGGAAAATATCAACTCCTGGACAAATTTTAGCAACTATTAATGGATTGAATACAGATTCATTATTTACTTGAATTCATGCTATTAACCAAATAGATAACGAATTATTAACTGAGGAAAATGCTTCTATTGCAAACAAGTTAATGGATGTGTCTACTGAGTATGGAGTGGGCGATGGCAAGGATGAATATGAAGATTTTGCCTATGAAGAACAAGCAACTATTGATAACAATTATTACTCATTTAACTTTAATGATAGCAATATTGGTATTAACATCGATAGTGATTTTTCTGGTGTTTTCATGACTTTTAGTGATTTCTTAGCAGTAACAATTATGAGAATGTTAGCTGATTTATCACAAAAGGATACTTTATTTATTTTAGATGAAGAAACAAATGTAGTTAAAATTAATCCAATATATGCAAATGAAGCAACTAAAGTAATTATTGATGTAAGAGAAAATAATCCTAAGTTATTAACAGAAATGACTATTTTATATCGAGGATGACAAGAGGTTCAATCAAACATTGACAACCTTGCCTTAGAATATCCTTATACAAATACTAGTGATTTACAACTAGATGAAGCAACTCTTAGATCAATTGCCAAAAATACTGCTCAATATGCTTCAATAATTAACCAAAATTTAGAATATTTACAAACTAAACTAACAAATATTGGCATACCATTAAGAACTGGTCAAATAATTGCTTACAGTGGAGCTTATCAAATTGATGAAGAAGTAACTTTTAATCCTGATATTAAGCCAGAAAAAATTCCTTTTAGTTCAAATATTGTTACTGATGTTGCAACTTTTATCCCAAAAATTGATAAAACCAAATCAGCATATGTAATACCACAAATTAACGTTCAAGGTAGTCAAATTGAAGATATAACTCTAAATATTGATCCTTATGTTTTCTTTACTAGAATGAATGATTCACTAGACATTGTAGAAAAAATGAATATTTCATTTGAAAAATTTTTAGACACCTCTTTGTTAGATGAAATTGGAATTGTAAGATCTCAAAATGATATAGAAATGGGGTCAACCTTAATTTATCAAAAAGATGTAAAAATCGATGAAGGTCTAAGTGATAGATATTTTGATAATGGAATTCAATGAGTAAAAAAATGAAACTATAATAGTTATTCAATTTATGATTCTTTAGCTGAAGCAAGTTATGGTACTTTTAATTTTGAATCACAAGATCTTTTCACTTTTGCAACTATCAAGCCAGCAAAATATTTTGATTTAATTGATGAAGATATTAATGATGACAATGTTGATAATGCTGAAGAAGATTTGAACAAGGAAGAAATAATATTAAGTAATACTAATGTTAACTACCAAAATGAAGATTGTATTACCATTATAGGTGATCAATATAACTTAAACTCACTAGACAAGGATGCAACTTTCAAAATTGGATTTGAAAACGAAAAACCATTTATTAGAGCTTATAGTAATAATTCAGCAACTGAACTAGATTCTTTTGTTTTCTTAAGTTATGACGCATCTTATGATTCTTATCAATATAACTATATTGTTAAACAAGATAAATATTTTACATATCATTATACAAATGCAAATCATGGTATCGTTGATTTAACTAGTAGTGTAGAAAAACTTGCTAATAACCGTATAGAATCTGATTTTTCTGAACAAAATTCAATTTTTAATAACATCGATTTTTCTCTGATTCAGTTAAAAGATAATTCATCTTTATCAAAGCTTACAAATAGACTATCAAATGCAGGAACTTTTAAAGAAGTAAATTTAACGCAAAAATCAACTAGCTTATTTAGTTCAAAAATTAATACTCATTTTGGTATAAGTGAAAAATCAAATCCTGAAACCCCTGATATTAATAAACAAATGAAGAATGATAGTGATGTTGCTAGTGTTTGTTCAACTGTTTTTAAAAAAATAAATGATAATGCAGATCAAATTGAAGCTGATGCTAATAAATCAATTTTAGGTGCTGGAACTGGTGCAGTAGAAGCTATAGAGATTCAAAATGGAAATGATGGAACAAGGAGTTATTCTGCAGATGGATTAAATGCCTTAGGAAATTCTAATATTAAAATGGTTCAATCATTTGGTCTTAATAATCATTTTGTAGATAAATTTGTTTTATTAGATAAAATTGGTAATTGATCAAGAAAAGTTTCTATTGCAGCTATAAATGATTCCTTTGTTTATTTAACTAATAGTTCATACATAAATAATTTTTCTGAAAATAACTTTAACATCCTAAAAAAGGATTTAGCAAATATCACTGATAATAACGAGAAAAAAAATAGAATAAAAAGTTATTTAATGTCTTGTGGAATTAATGAACAAAAAATTAATGCAGCAATTGATAGTAACATCTTTGATAGTTTTAATGATGTTAATAATTACAATGATGTTGACAGAATTTTTAATGAAAATAAATTTAGTGTTGGTGATGATGATGATATTTTTAACACTGCTAAAACTAATAGTCAGAATAAAGTAATTTCAATAAAAGAAAAAAATAGTAAATATATTGCATCAAGTATATTAAAAATAAATAAGGGTGAATCATTTAGTTTGACACAAAAAATGTTTAATTCATATAGTAGTCGATATACTAATCTAATTCAGGGTAATTATCCTAATGCCGGACCACTAGATATTAACATTAATCCTAATGAGGAGTTCAAAAAATGATCAAAGGATTACTATGATCGTTTAATTACTGGTGATAATGAGGCAATTGGAGCATTCTCAAAAAATGAATTATCAGCTTTTACAAAAGCTAATACAAATGATGCTTTGAGAGAAAGTGCAATTAGAATGCAAACTAGTACTTGTTTTGACACTTCACTTGTTACAAATGGAATAGACAAAAAAGGACCAGCAAGAAATTGACAAATTGTAGCAGTTAATGATCACTTGAATAATAGATTTAACAACATAAATGATGCAATTGATACCATTAATAAAGATGAAACAATGGGTTCAAATATCAAAAAAAATAAATTAGCTATTCTTGAAGTAGAGAAAAAAAATACAATAGCTATGATTGATGAATTTAATGCTAATTTAAATAAAAAGGACAAAAAATTACTAAAAAGTTTTGATAGTGATGATTCGATTACTAAAAAATTGCAATTAATGGAACAAAATAAAATAAAGAATAAAAAAGTGGGAAAAGTTTTTAAGAAAAAAAAGGATGTTGAAAATAGCAGTGATAGAAAAATAGATAACAAACCTACCAAAAGAAATAGGGCAAAAATAGAAGCAGTTAAACAAAAAAATGATACTGATTATGCTTCTTCAATTAGTTCTTCATCTAAAAATAAATTAAAAAAATCAAAAACAAGTGTTTATGAAGTTTTTATGAATTCAAAACTTAGAGTTGCTCTTGATGCTTTTGAAGTATTTGGTACTTTAACTGCATTAGCTACTACAATTGCTATGATAGTTAAATTTTGTACCTATGATGATCCAATGCCATCAGTGTATTCATTTAAAGTTGATAATTATGAATGAAAATGAAGTGGTGGTTCATACAAAAACAGTTTCACTTCCCAAATTATTAATGTCAAAACAGCAAGTGATATGTTAATGAATGAACCAATTAAACTAAACGGAACTTATTTAAGAGATTCATTCTATTATGAAGGTAAATTGTATGAAGATTCATATAGTGGAAGAAAAGATATGCTAAATGATTATATTAACAATTTAACTAATAGTTTAGCTTTAGGAAACAATAGTAAAAGTAGAATAATGTATTCATTTAATAAACTTAGTAATGATTTTATTGAATCATCAAATGATCTTGATAGTAAATTAGGACTATATCCTAGTAAAGATAAATTATCAGATAGTATTATTAATGACATGGAAAATAATAAGGAAGAATCAAGTTATGTTGATTTTTCTATAAAAAGTTTTACAGACACATATGGAGATAGTTGAAATTCTTCTAATGATATTGCAGCAATTGAAGCAGCTTCATCAAGTATTAGAAATCAAATTAGACCTACTATTGTTTCAGTTAGACCAGAACTTGATGATGAAAATTTACTAATTAATCAACGTAGTTTTGGAACTATTTTACCTGGAGATAGTTATAATTCATTAACTAATCAAATTGAAACTGAAGAATTCAAAAGAGAAAATATTGAAAACTTTAATACAAAAGATTGATTCTTAGTCGATGATACTGCTAACTATTTAAATTCGAATCAACAATTTACTAATAAGGATGCAAAGGATGCAATTGAAACTGCAAAGAAAACCTTAAGAGAAAAAACTAAGGAAATTTATGAAGAAAATTTACGATCACTAAAAACCTATGATACTACTTCATTAGCAATTAGAAGTTCTTCATTTAGTGAAGTAACTCAAAAGGTAGAAAATGACATAATGCCAATTGAGGTAATTGTTTATTCTACAAGTAATGGTACTAGATATTTTGTTGGAACATTAGATGATACAGAAACTAAAAATCGTCGAACTGCTTTTGATAATTTGGTTGCTTTTTTATACAACGATTTGGGAATTAAATTAGAAGTTCAAAGAACTGAAAAAGTAATATATTATGAATATGATGGAATATACTTTAATAACATAAATGCTCTAATTGAATATGTTAGATAATTTTTATCTATCATTATATAGTATGTTATATAATGATAAACATGTTTAGATTTGTTGAAATAATTAAAAGACATTTTCCACATAATAAACAGGTTTGAAAAAGATATTTGTTTACTTCTATTCCAGTTATTTTATCAGCTATGGTTTTTGCCTTAAATGCTTTTGTTGATAACTTTATGTCTACTAATATAGAAGGTGGAAATCAAGCTCTTTCATATGCTAACACATGAACTGAATTACAAATTGGTATTATTTCTACTACAACTGTAGTTGGTGCAAGCATTTTTGCCCAATATTTAGGTAAACGAGACATTCATAGTGTCAAACAAGTTATTAATTTTAGAATATTATTTTCTTTATCAATTGCAATATTATTTGCTATTCCAAGTTGAATAACACCAAATAATATGATTAGATTAATTTCTGGTTTTGATAATGACATTGTTAGTAGTGCATTTAATAATGCCATTATTTATTTAAGGCTAATAACAATTTCTTGAATCATTAATTCTATTTGATTTACTATGTCAATTATTTTAAGAGAAAAAAAACATGCTATTGCCTCATTTATAAGTTCATTAATTTCTTTGATTATTAATGTAATATTAAATTCAATTTTTATCTATGGGTTAAAATTGGGAATTGAATTCTTGGCATATTCTACAATTATTTCAAATATTGTTTCCTTAAGTTTTGTTTTTCTTTTTATTATTGTTAGAGATCGAGAAATATTAATTAATCCCTTTAAAATATTTAAGATTTCATTCCATATTTTACTTCAATTTATTAGAAGAAGTTCTTCATTTATTTTATTAGCAATTGGATCAATTTTAATAACAATAAGATTTGTTTTTTGAAACATCGGTTATCCGACTGGATCAATTGCTAATCCTGAATATATGTTATCAGCTGCAAATATTCTAGGGATATCAGGAATGTTTTTTAATATTTTTTGAACAACTCTTGAATCAGTTAATGCTAACATTAATATTTATGTGGGAAGGAAACTGGGAAAAAGTGATTTTGAAATAGCCAAGAAAAATGCCAAAGAACTTCAAGGATTTCACTTAATTCTTGCAACTATTATGGGGTTATCATTATTCCTATTTAGTTTTGTAATTGAACATATGCGTTTTTTAGCAAGAGGATATGAACTAAGTTTGATTGCCTCTAATCCAGAAATCAATCAAACAACTATTAATGAGGCAATTACTATTTTTATGTCTAATCTTAAATTTACCTTATGACCGTTGTCATTTTTTATGCCTATGTTCATTTGATTCATTACAAAAAGTAGAACAATTTCAGCTGGAGGACACACTAATATTGTTGCTCTAATTGAAGCTATTAGTAGTGGATTACAAATTGCATGACTATGTCTTATAGCATATGTATTTAATAAAAATAATCAATTACCATTTCCATGAGCCTATTTTATTTTCTTCTTATCTGATATTCCTAAAATGATAGTATATGAAATTGTTTTTTATCGAATTAATTGACTAAGAAATATCACTGAAATTGATAAACGAAACTGAAAATATCGAATCAAAGAAACTCATTTTTTCTAATTCATAAATATATAAATAAAAAAATGTTGTATAATTATATAAGTATATATACTTATATATCTTATGAGGGTAAAATGAAAAAAAATAGATTAAAATCAACACTTGGTCTATTTATTGCATTTGGTATGATGGTTGCACCTATTGCAACCATTTTTGCATTTAATAAAAATTCAACATTTTCAATCACATTCGATGGTAAAAAATTTGTTAATGTACAAGCATTAGAAACTTATTTAACTAGTCAATATTCAGTTAAAACATCTCAATATGTGAATGAAAATTATTATATTGAAAGCAATGGTAAAAAAACTTATTTGGGTAAAACTCAACTAGATCAATTTAACACTGCTGCAAAAAATAATACTAATGAATCACTTGTTTATTCTACTATGCAAGATGTTCAATCTAATGTTATTAATCCTAGTATTGGTGAACTTAATCCTCAATGATTTGTTAAAAATAGTATTGAACCAGATCAATATATTAATATATATCGAGGAAATGATAATACAAGTTATTTGGATGAAGCAAAAGCATTAGACACTTATATTAATTCGGGATATGAAATTTATTATTTTAATGACATATATTTTAGAAGCAAACAAGAACTTTATAAATATTTAATCAATATCTATTTTAAAGATGTTTCAAATTCTGTTAACACTACTTTAAGAATTAAGGCTCCAAACGGGGAATATTCTAGTTTAATAAATATGAATTCAAAATCTGATTGAAAAACATCTGCTGCTGCCTTTATTGAGGATAATGCTATTCCTATCATTAAAATTAAAACAAATGATGGTTATAAATATATTTCATCTGAATCAACTGATGCTATTAGTGATGCAGTTGAATTTGAAGATATTCCTTATATAAAAGTTAATGCTAATCAGGGTAAACAAAATTATGTTGTTGGGATTAACAAGGGTGATAGCTACGAATTTAGTGGAACAAGTTATTATCAAGGTTACAGTGATATTGAAAAAGGATTTACCATTGCTAGTAATTGGGAAAGAAAAAATACTAATTTTGTTGCTGATTATAATGATACTTTAATTGCTAATTTTAATAATTCCATGAATTCATTTTTTGGTAGTTATATTGATTTTGGTACAAGCACAGTAACTGAATCAAATGGTAATAGTACAAGAGTTGTTTATAATTCTCTTCACCTATTTGATAGTAATAATGAGGGGAATAAAATTAGTAATTATCTTAAAAAAGATGGAACTACATTTACTGGTGGTGTTGATTTATCACTTGACACTGATTTTGATGGTCATGAAGAAAATATTAATTTCTTTAAATTAATTAGACAAAAATATAAATATCTATCAGTTGAGTCATTAAGTAGTTTATCTGAGACCTTTGCTAATATCTTTTATTCTAGTGAATATCAATCATATAAATACATTTATGATGAAACATTAGCTGCTTCAAATAATTATACTGGAATGTCTAATTTTAATGCATTGTTAAAAATTCCATTACTTTATTGTTTTATGATGGATCGGTTAATTTCAGCTGGAGCCCCTAACAAGTTAATTGAAATAACAATAGAATACTTTAAATCTGTTGCTGAAATTCATAACACTTTACTGTATATAAAATTTGGAAGAGATGCATTAACTGCAACAACAAAATATGCATCTTATGGTGTTTTAGATTTAGTTAGTATATTTGGAATAGGTAGTAAGGAAATTCAATTTGATTTACAAAAATATGAATCCTTTTTTATAGATGTTTATCCTGCATTATTAACAATTGCTTCTACTTCCTCAATAGTTGATTTTAAGATTAGTTTAGGATTTGCTAATACTGCTGATTCAATTGAAGAACTAGCAATATATGCAGCTCAATCAATTTTTTCTAATGATTCACAATATATGAATGAAGCTATTAGCAAGACAAGACTAGCTTTATATAACTCCATTAACATTGGTTGAAATGTTTTAAATAACAAGAAAATTCTAGATTATGCAACCCAAAATTCTAATCGTTTTGCTGCTCTAACCATGATTGCTGCAAAAAATAATGATACTAGTCTAAGAGAACAAGTGTTAGATTCAATTGAAGATCATGCTGGAGAATTGTTAAATAGTCCAGATAGTTGAGAATATGTACCAAATGATAATGTGTTTAAAAAATATGCATATTTTATTTATGCCACTGAAGGAAAACAATATAGTCCAAATGATATTCTTCTTTCTATTAATACCTTAAATACTGATTCATTATATGCTTGGGTATATGCTACTAATGAAATGAATAAATTTCTTGAAGAAGATTCAAATAGTTTAATAGCAAATGTTATCTTTGACAATTCACTAGATACTCAAAGAGATTATGAAGATGATAAATTAGATGATAAAGGTAAAAAACATTGACAAAAAATTGATCAGAAATTTTATGATTATACTTTTGCTAATAAGGCAGTTGAAAAAAATACAAAATCATTCTTTACTGGTATTTATCAAACTTTTAATGAATTTTTAGCTGTTACAGTAATGAGGATGCTTGGTGACTTAAGTCAAAAAGACACACTTTTTGTGATGGATAAGAATAAAGAAGTAGTAATGATAAATCAAGATTATGCAAAAGCAGCTACTGCAATTATCAAGGATGTAAGAGAAAATAATCCAAAATTAGTAATCCAACTAACTCACTTATATAGAAGTTTTCAATTAATTCAACAACAAATTAATGAATTGGCTGAGTTATATGAATTTGAAGAAACCGGTCACTGAGAATATGATGATTATACTTTACGTTTAATTTTAAAAAACACTGCACAATATGCTTCAATCATTAATCAAAACATTGATTATTTTCACTCACAACTAACCAATATTGGTGTTCCAATTAAGACTGGTCAAATCATTGCATATAGTGGAACTGTCACTAGTATGTACGAAGAACATGATAATGTTATTGATTTTGATTTTAATATAAATGAGCAAAAAATCCCTTATCTAAATGGTGAAATTTCTACTGATGCTGTTGCTTTCTTACCAAAAGTAGACAAAAATAATTTAGCATATGTTATTCCAAACATTGAAATCAAAGATAATGAAGTTAAAAGTTCTACTATTGCATCTGAAATTTATTCCATACCTACAGAATTAATTGAAAAATATGATGGTTTAAAAAATTATGAATATAGCTTTAATAAATATTTAGACATTAGTCAACTTGAAGATATTGGAATAACAAATAATAGTTTTTTTGATATTGTTTACTATTTTAATAAAAACCTAAAGTTTGATAACAACAAATCAATTAGAACTGTTTCAAATAATGATATTTTCATAAAAAAATGAGGATACAATGATAGATATAATATTAGCAATGGTCAAGATGATTTTAATTTTGCAAATCTAAACTATGATACAAAACAAGAAAAGTTTATTTCTAAAATTGATATAGGTTCATTTGCTAATGATGTTGATGATAATACAAATACAAAAATCAATAACAATATTAATACTTATAAAATTTCATCAAATGATGATAATACAAAAAATAAATCAACTGTTTCAAGTAGAAACAATGACTGAATAAAACTAGAATATAATTTAGGTGATAATTATAAAATTTATTCTGTTAAAGATCTTGGTACTATTAATCCTGAGGTAATTGGTAATGAATTATATAAACAACAATGAATAATTCTTAAAACTGATAATGAAAATAACATAATAGATACATTTTTTGGTTGAACAAAAGATAGTGATTATACTGATGTAAAAAAACTTTTAAATGATTGCTATGTTAGAAAAGATAGAACGTTAGGTACAATCTTAGTAAATAACAATAAGGAGTTAATGGTGGGTTTTGTCTCAATTGATGACTTGAATCGTCCTGTTATTAACTATCAAATTTTAGGTGATAATGTAAGTATTTCTGATGCGGTTCAATATACTAGAGCAAATCGAAATTTAATATGGGATAAAAGATCACTTGAGTTGCAAAATTTTGATGGGAGATATGTATTTAATACTACTAATCAATCAGATGAATTTCTTATTAATTATGCCTTAGCTGATAAGAATTCTTGTCTTACTCTTGAATTAGGTAATATTGATACTGTTTATCTAGAAGTGGATGTAGTTAATGTTCCAAAAGATGAAATCAATAAATTAAAGGATATTAGTGCTGCATATGATTTAAATGATTATAATAGTGATCGAGTTTCATCTGGAACAGTAACTCCAAATTTATTTGATGATACATCAAGTACAACTTATGATAGATCTGAATTTGATATAGCAAGTAATATTGATGATCAAGAATTTACTAATTCTTCTTACAAGAAAATAGTTGATACTGGAGTAAATACAAGTGAAATTATTGATGTAAGAGATAGTTTATCAGATAACGCGTCTAGTAGAGCTGCAAAACCAAATTCAACAAATTTAGTAGAAATAGCAATTGAATATAATGATTCATCAAGAATAACAAGTCCTAACTCAATAGTTGATAATACTCAAAAGAAAAATGAATTATTAGAAGTTACAACTGCTCAAACTCCACAAGATTTAGCTGATGATTTAAATGAATTTAGAATAAAACAATCCAATATTGCAATTATTGATGCTCTAACTGATGCAATTGATTATGAGGATTTAGCAGACACCATCATAAAACGTATTGGTTTATCTTTTGATGCACTAGTAAATACTGATAATGAATTAAACAGATATTTAAAGATTCTAAAAGACAATCTTATTCAAGTTGATGACAAATTTAGTGATCAAGCTAAAGTAGCAGATTTTATTGAAGAAATGGATAACTGATTTAATAAACAAGGAAATGCTATATTTGATGATGACGGTCAGATTAATGCAGATGCTAAAAGAAAAATTGCTTCATTTATTTGTGGAACTAATAATGTTGATGAATTGTTAGATAATAGACTAAATTTAAATGAAGCCTTCAAAACCGTTGTAGTTTCTGCTACTGGTGTTGAAGATATATCAAATATAAATGATGCTCATTATGATGGAATTGTTAATTTAGTTGGCATAGATACTAATGGTGATAATAATTTATCTCCTGCCTTAAAATCTTTTCAAAGAACTAGTGAAACTCAAACTGATTTTGCAATTAATCAAAAAGAATTAAATGGACAAGACTATAAAATAAGTGATGCTCAATCGGCACGATCTGAATTAATTTCCTCATATAATAGTAAGGACTTTGATACCAAATTAATGAATAATGGTGTTAATGTTGAAACTAAAACTAATCTAAAATATTCAACTGCAGTTTCTGAATACATTAAAACTGAAATTGATTCAGTAGTGGATGAGCGAACAGAAGCGCTTAAAAATCCTGATATTAATCAAGCAAAAATTGAAAGTCTATTAGAAAGAGAAAAAGTTCTAATTGATAGATATACAGAATTTGATGATCTTAGTATTTCTTCTGAGAATATTAAAACTAAACTAAATATTAAAGCAGTAGCAACACCTTATGAACTTTCAGAAATAAAAAAAGAAGCAATTACAAAAACTGCTTCATCATTTGTTGATCAAAGTATTCAATTTTCT
>CASGBP010000088.1 GCA_949299825.1 uncultured Mycoplasmataceae bacterium | reverse complement strand
ATAAATTAGTTGATAACTTTTTAGATCTAATAATTAAAGAAATACAAAATATTGATAATCCTACCCATTCTACTAAAAAACAAATAATAAATAAAATAATTAGAAAAGGTTTTCGTTCAGCTGTTATCTTAGCATGCAACAATACTTCAAGCTTAATTGTAAATGATATTGAGGTTAATAATAATTATATTGCTTTGTGTGAGGCAGCACATATCATTCCAGTTAGTGACATTAGTGATTTAATATTAGAAATAGAAAATGATAATAAACTAGAAAAAGATAGCAAAGAACTCTTATGTAGGTTACTTGGAGAACAAAATGGAATTCTTATTCCTTTTAACTATCATAAACTATTTGATAACAAGATGATATTAATTGATCATCAACAAAAAAAATTTATTATCAATGAAGAACTAGCATTAGAGGAAAAGGAATTAATAAAAAACGTTTATGGTTTTAGTGAAAATAATAAATTCAAAGAAAAGAAGTTTGATGAGATTAAAAAAATCATTGAAGAATATAATTCATATCTAAAAAGTAAATAAATTTGATAAACTAAAAATGCATGAAGTTTAAAGAAGTTAATGATAACTTTATTAAATTGATAACAAAAAAAAGAAAGTTACATCATTATGTATCTTATCTTGGTCTTTTGTTATATATAATAATGTTTGCTTTTTGTGTAGTTAATTTTGTAGATTTTGCAAATAACGGGTCATGAAAAATCTTTTTTGGAATAGTAGATAGATTTACATGACAAAGCAATTTTTTACTATTACTATACACATTATTCATTATTATTAAACCAAATCATTCTATTTTTAATAATAACCGGTTGTTGATTATGATTATGGTTTATATCTTCTTTACCTTTGTTGGTTATAATGTAGTACTAATTGGTATTTCGGGCGATCGAGGATATACAGGTGATGCATTAGCTATTGTTAAAAATCTATGAGTGCATGCTATTTGTCCAATTTATTTTATCTTCTATGGTTTTGTTTTTATGTTTCAAAATCATAGTGAATACCCAGAAGGTTTTTGAAAAACATTAGGATATGGAATGATTTATCCTAGTATTTATGCCTTATACTTAATAACTATTCCTTTTATCTTTAATGAGTATATTGAAAATTGAGAATACTTTGGAAACATCAAACAATCAGCCTATTCAGTATATGGTAGTGCAACCAACACTAGAGATAATCCAGTGGCATATGCATATATATTTATTATGTTGTTATTATTTGTACCAGGTTCTTTTGCTTTATTCTTTTATAGTTGAAAAGGAATAGATCGTTTTTTACAACATAGAAGATATTTTAGTTACAAGTAATAAATTTGAATATATTATTTAGATATTTCCAAATAGTTCTTCATCATTTGTTGTAAGTTTATAGGAAAACAAATTAATTTTTTCTACTACTAAATTAGACTAAATTATGATGTTTTTAGGTTGTATTTTTAAGACTTTTATTAAAAATAAAAAAATAAATGAACTAAAACTAGTTTTTATGATATACTAATTGTGTAGAATGCTTATTATAGAAATATAATAATTGACGTTATTGCTTTTTATTATAGATTTTGATATATGATATATTGTATAAAGAAAGGACTAAAATGAAAAAGACTCTAAATGTTATTGCAATTATTGCTACTACATTGTTAGTTGGTGGTGCTATTGCTGGAGCTGCTATGGGTTGTGTTCATGCATTAATCTTATTAGCTCCTGCTGCATTAGCTGCAATTTATCCAATTATTAACTTGGTTAAATCAATTAAATTAAGATTAGCTACAAACAGATAATAATTTGTTTTTTAATAATAGCGTTCTACAATTCAAGCCTTATGTATGTAAGGCTTTTATTTTATAATGGAGGTTACAATATTGATTGATAAACAACTATTAAACCTAGTAAAAGAAAAAAAGAAATATATAGTTTTCAATGTAATAAATCAAGTTATTGCCTTATTAATGAATTTAGCAATCACATTTAGTATCATTTTAGTCATTAAGTTTAGCATTGAAAATGATTGAAAATTTATTGTAGTTTTTTCTTCAACAACCTTAGTTTGTGCTATCATTCGTTTTCTTAACTATTATTTTGGTACAAAGTTAACAAATATGATTGGTGATTTTGCATCGATCAAACTCAGGGGTATGATGTTAAATAAATTTTTTAAATTAAAAAACCGTCATTCAATTAGAACAAATGACATGAGTCAATTATCAACTGAAGGAATAGAACAATTAAAACTTTATTATGCAGTTTTCTTACCTTCTTTTTTCTTTTCAATGATTGCTCCAATTTTACTGTTCATTTTTATGAGTTTTATAAATTGAAAAGTATCTTTAATTTATCTTGCAGCAGTTCCTTTGATTCCGGCTTCAATTGTTATAGTATCAAAATGAGCAAAAAAAATATTCAACAAATATTGAGATAAATATATGAATATGGGAAATAGCTTTGCTGACAATATTAATGGATTAAAAGAACTTAAAATTTTTAACGCTGATAAAAGAGCGTTAGTAAAGATGGATATTGAAGCTGAAGAATTTAGAAAAATTACAATGAAGGTTTTAGTAATGCAATTAGCAAGTGTCACTATTATGGATTTGGTTGCATTTGGTGGAGCTGCAATTGGAATAGTGGTTTCTTTAATTTCTTATTTTGATAGATCTGTTGATATTTATTTAACCATATTTATGATTCTAGTTGGAGCTGAATTTTTCCTACCAATGCGATCATTAGGTAGTGCTTTTCATATGGCAATGAATGGGGCAACTGCTGGAAAGAAAATCTTAGATATTTTAAACTATGATGATCAAGTAGATGGAACATTAAAATGCCAATCAATTAAAAGTATTAATTTAAAAAATCTATCTTATAAAATTCAAGATAAATTGATCTTGGATAAGATTAATCTTAAATTGGAAAAAAATAAATTTTATTGTTTGATTGGTGAAAGTGGATCAGGTAAGAGTAGTTTAACAAAAATCCTAGCTAAATTAAATTTAGATTACGATGGTAGTTTATTGATAAATGACAATAGTTTATCAGATTTAATTAGTAGTAGTTATCATGATAGAATATGTTATCTTGCTAATGATAGTATTATCTATAGTGACACAATTAGAAATAATTTTAAATTTTATAATTCATCAATAACTGATAAAGAAATTATTAATCTATTAAAAGAGTTTAAATTAAATTCATTACTTGATAAAGGTTTAGATTATAAAATTAATGACTCGGCTTCTAATATTTCTGGTGGTGAAAAACAAAGATTAATGTTGGCATGTAATTTATCTAGACCATATGATTTCTATATTTTTGATGAAATAACTTCAAACGTTGATAATGATAGTGAACAAATCATTATTGATTTAATAAAAAATAAATGTAAACAAAGTATAGTTATGTTTATAACTCACCGAATGAAAAACATTTTAAAAGCAGATTATGTAATAAATCTTAAGGATAAAAAAATTGCAGAATTTGGTAAGGTAAATGACTTATTAAAAACTAAATCAATGACTAAAAATCTTTTCAATGAACAAAAAAAATTGGAGCAGTTGTATGAAGCAAACATCAGTTTTTAAGATAATCATAAGATTACTCTCTCTTTTAGGTAAGTATTCATTTTTGGTAGTATTAGCTACTTTTAATGGTACATTAGGTTTTTTGTTATCAATGAATATAAGTATTTTTGCTGCCTTAGGAATTATGAGTTTTTTAGAGTATTTTAATTATATTTCTACCCCAATAATATTCACTATTATTTTAGTTTCAGGATTTGCACGAGGAATACTGAGATATTTTGAACAGTATTTTAACCATTATTTAGCCTTT
>CASGBP010000087.1 GCA_949299825.1 uncultured Mycoplasmataceae bacterium | reverse complement strand
GGGGTAATTTTTTCTCAAATAATTAAAGGTTTTGTATCTCCTTTTATTAGTGGTGATAGTGTTGTAAAGATAGATATATTATTAGATTGTTTTATTAACGCAAAAAAAACAGCTTATGAATCTGTGTCCAATCCTAAAGAAGGAACAATATTAACTGTTATTAGAGCAGTTTCTGAAGAATTGGAAAAGAACTATGATAAATTCAATTCAATTACTGATGTTTTTTACTTTGCTACTAAAGTTGCAAAAAAAGCGTTGGATAAAACACCAGAATTACTACCAGAATTAAAAAAAGTGGGAGTAGTAGATTCAGGTGGATATGGTTTATGATGTTTTTTAGTTGGTATGTATGATGCCTTAGTTGATTCAAAAACTAAAAAATTAGAAATACCTCAACATGAACAGGTAAAGAAGAATGTATCTAAGAAAATTAAGCATATTGTAGCAGACGAACACGATTATGAGGAAGGTTTTGGATATTGTAGTGAAATTATCTTAAAGTTGAATTCTAAGATTAATCCTGGTGATGGCGATAAAAAGGATTTTTACATTGATCATTTTAAAAGTGATTTACTAAAATTAGGTGATTCCTTAGTTTGTGTACAAGATAATGATGTTGTGAAGGTTCATTTACATACTACTACTCCTGGAATGTTCTTAAATCTTGCACAAAAATATGGAGAATTCATAAGAGTTAAAATTGAAAATATGACTGAACAATTTTACACAAGACTTAAGGATGAAGGGGTTAAGGTAATTAATACAATAAAGACAGAACCATTAGAATTAAAATTAGTTTCAAAACCAGATTTTGTTATAACTTGTCCATCTAAAAAAATAAAAAAGATTTTAACTAATGATTATAATTTTAAGCATGTAATTTGTACTGAAAATATTGGAAATCCATCTATTCAAGATATCTTATTAGCTATTCAAAAAACAAAATCTAGAAATGTTATTTTTGTAACTGACGATTCTAACATTGTCCTTGCAGCGAACCAAGTAGTTAATATTTTAGAATCAACTGTGAATGTTAGAGTTATTAAGGGTACTAATATTTTTGAAGCCTTATTAGCGGGATTAGAGTTTGATGCTAACGCTTCATTAGATGTAAATGTGAAACAAATGAACAAAGCTGTTGACTCTTCCTATAGTGCATTAATTTCAAAAGCAGTTAAGAATGTTGATTATCAAAATATATCTCTAAATAAGGATGATTTTATTGGAGTTATCAACAAGAAAATTGTGGTTTCAGATTCTGATGAATTTAATGTTTTAAAATCTACAATAGATATGTTAATGTCAAAAATTAAACACGCTGATATTTTAATGATCTTCTATGATAGTAAGAAACGCTTAAATATATTAAAGAAAATTGAAGAATATGTAACTGAAAAATACAATTTATTTTGTGAATTTAAGGAAGGTGGACAAAAAGTGTATAATTATTATATAGGTTTGCAATAGTTAAGTAAGTTTATATGATAATTAAACAAATTCAAAATTTAATTAATAATACAATCAAAACGCTTTTTCCTAATTGTTCAATAAACCAATATTTGGTGGAAAAATGTAAGAATATTAAAAATGGTGATTATGCAACAAATGTTGCCATGGTATTAGCAAAACACTTGAAAAAAAATCCAGTTGAAATTGCAAACGATTTAATAAATGTTTTCAAAGAAAATTCTTATTTTAAAAAAGTTGAATTTAGTAATCCTGGTTTTATTAATTTTTGGTTATCAAATGAAACTAAAAGTTTCTTAATTAATGACATAATAAATAATGGAAAAATATATGGAAAATTTCCTGCAAAGAATGTAAATTACAGTGTAGAATATGTTTCAGCTAATCCAACTGGTTATTTGCACATTGGGCATGCAAGAAATGCTGTGCTTGGTAATTGCTTAATTAACATTTTAAAATGATATGGATACAATGTTGTTAGTGAATATGTAGTAAATGATGCAGGTAATCAAATGAATAACTTGGCAACTGCAGTTTTTATTAGATATAAACAATTATTAGGTTATAACATCGTTTTACCTGAGGATTCTTATCATGGTGATGAAATAAAGATGGTTGCAAGGATGTTATATAAAACATACAAAAATGATTTTGAAAATTGTTATATTAATGATGATAATAGAATTTCTGATCCATTAGCTGAATATAAAATTAGATGATTTGCTAGAGAAGTTTTTTTGGATATCATCAAGAATGATTTAAAGGATTTAGGTGTTGTAATTGAAAAATATTTTAGTGAATATGAGATTCATAAAAATAATTTAATTAATGATGTTATTTCTTTATTGAAAAAAAGAGGTGTTGTTTATATCAAGGAAGGGGCAACGTGATTATCAACTTCAAAATTTGGTGATGACAAAGATAGAGTGTTAATTAAATCAAATGGATCTCCAACCTATTTTGCTCCCGATATTTTTTATCATAAGTATAAATTTAGCACCAATAATACTGATATTTGTGTAGATGTGTGAGGAGCTGATCATTATAGTTACATTACAAGAATGAAGGCAGCAATGGAATGTTTAGGTATTGATAAAGATAAATTAGTTATAATTTGTATGCAAATGGTTAAATTATTAAAGGATGGTAAGGAATTCAAAATGTCAAAAAGAACTGGAACATCCTTGACTACAAGAGATTTAATTGATTCCATTGGCAAAGATGCAGCTAGATGATTCTTAGTTTCTCAATCATGTAACAATCATATAGAAATTGATGTAGATGTTGCAACTAAAAAAGATAACAATAATCCCTTGTATTATGTGCAATATGCTCATGCTAGGGCAAATCAATTATTAGAAAAAAAAGTACTTGAAAGACCAATGAATTTTAATAATTTAAATTCTGAAATTGAAAGAGAAATTATTAATGAATTATCATATTTTAAATATACAATTGAAAATTGTGCTATTACATATGAACCATATAAGTTGACAGTATATTTGTATAATTTAGCAAAACTATTCCATAATTATTATTCAAATAACAAAGTATTCGATAACACAAATGTTAATGCTAATGAACAATATTACCTAATAAAAGCAATTAAGCAAGTTATTCAAAATGGATTATTAATATTAGGTATTTCAGCTCCAAATAAGATGTAATTATTCTGTTTTATTTTTTTGCTTGTTGATTTTTAGAAATTTAATTATTGTATAATTTAATATTATGAGACAAAAAAAAGATAAGCTTATAATAACTGAAAAAAATCCTAAAAGAGATTATTATGGCATAATGTCTGTTGAATGAGGAGATAAAAAACATTGCGAAATCTCTAAAGTTAATATGAAAATGTCTAATCTAAAAATTACTAATCGTTTTGATTTTGGAAATGATACTGATATGTTAATACGTAATATAAAACCAATTAATAAAAAAATTCCAAATATTTTTGGTCTACTTCAGAAAGAAAAAAAAGAACAATAGTTTTGTAAAATATAATTATGTCTTTTGTGGATGAATGTAAAATATTGTTTAAAGCTGGAAATGGAGGAAATGGAGTTGTTGCTTGAAGAAGAGAAGCACATGTTCCAATGGGAGGTCCTGCTGGTGGTAATGGTGGTAACGGTGGGAATATTATTTTAGTTGGTGATCACAATGAAAATTCCTTACAACATTTAAAATATCTTAAAAAAATTGTTGCTGGTGATGGTAGTAATGGCCAAATAAAAACTATGAATGGTGCTAATGGCAAGGATGTGTTTGTAAAAGTTCCGCTTGGTACAATGGTTTATGAAAATGGAAAACTTATTGTTGATATAAGTGAAGATAATCAAAAATATGTTATTTGTTATGGTGGTATTGGTGGATATGGTAATTTTCATTTTAAATCAAATTTTAACAAAGCTCCGTCATTATATGAATTTGGTGACATAGGTGAGCAAAGAGAATGTACCTTGATATTAAAGCAAATAGCTGATGTAGGTATTATTGGTTTACCTAATGCTGGAAAATCTACTTTTATATCTAAAATTTCAAATGCAAAACCAAAAACTGCAAATTATAAATTTACTACATTAAACCCTATATTAGGAACTATTTATCGTGATAATAATAAGATTGTTTTTGCAGATATTCCTGGATTGATTGAAGGAGCAAGCGAAGGATTAGGTCTGGGCCATAATTTTCTTCGCCACATAGAAAGAACAGGAGTACTGATCCATTTGATTTCAATGGATAATTTTGATAATGAAGATGTATGTGCTGCATATGAAACAATAATGAATGAATTAAATAAATATTCTGACTCATTATCTAGAAAAAAAATGATAATAGTTGCTAATAAAATCGATGTAGATGGTGCTGAGCAAAATTTTAAAATACTTCAAGATAAGTTGATGCCAAAAAAAGTATATAAAATATCTGCTCTTAATAACATAAACTTAAATAGTATTATTGATATGGCATATAAGGTTGTGATGGAAGAAAGAAAAAAAGATGAAACAAATAAAAAAATAGATTTTATTTATAAAGGGGAAGTACCAAAGAACAAAAGTGATTTATTAGACAAAAAGTTAAACATTATGAAAATTAATGATAATGAGTGAAATATCGAATGTGAATATTTAGAATACTGATCAAAAAAAATACCTTTGAATACTCAAGATAATATTGTTAGATTTAATCAAAAAATGCAATCCTTAAACGTGGAAGAAATTTTAAAAGAAAAAGGAGCAAAAAAAGGAGATATATTAAAGATCTACAACATAGAAATGGAGTTAGATGATTAATGCAAAAAAAAGACATTTATTTAATCAATTTACAAAAACACTTTTTATCATATTTAAGAAAAAATAAAATTAAGAAAATTGTTATTGGTATAAGTGGTGGAATAGATTCGGCAGTTTCTTTAGCAATTCTTTCAGAGATATTAAATCCAAAAGATATTTATGCATATTTTATTGATATTGAATCATCAAAAAAAGATTATATTGATGCCAAGTTAGTGTGTGATTATTTAAAAATACAGTTAAATAACATTGATTTAAATAAGAGTTTTAATCAAATGGTTAAAGATTTAAATATTAAAAAAACAGATATTCAACAAAAAGCAAATCTAAAAAGTAGATTAAGAATGGTTTCATTATACAATTTTGCCTTTAAAAATAATGCAATAGTAATTGGAAATTCAAATTTAAATGAATTATATGTAGGATATTTTACAAAGTATGGCGATAATTGTTGTGATTATGCTCTATTAGCCGGT
>CASGBP010000086.1 GCA_949299825.1 uncultured Mycoplasmataceae bacterium | reverse complement strand
GAATGTTCATTCAAATATTAAAGGCTTTGTCAAAGGTGTCGCTATTACTGCTATTGTTATTTCATCAGTTTCTTTATTTTTTAGTTTTTTAGGAACATTTGTTGTAACAGCTCTTGCATTTGTTTGTATTGTAGGAATGATTGTTGTATTTGGTCTTTCGATTGCAGTTAATGTTAAATACGAAAAAATAGAAGGAAATGCAAGACAATAAGAAAGAAAAAATTTATTAATAGAAAATCCACTTTAATGGTGGATTTCTTAATTATATATACTGTTCATTAATGGGTTTTTTAAGTTTTAAATCGAAATAATAACTTTTAAAAGTATATAATTTTTAATCTTGATAACAATTAAAAGTTTTTTGTCAATGTTGTATAAAACATTTAATACATTTATTATACTTAACACACAATATAAAAAGGTCCTAAAATTTTGTTTCATGTACAACAATAATCCAATAATAAATTAGTTTCTTAAGTGTCATTTATTATCTATTTTTGATATAAAAACTCAAAATATATTTGTATTTTACAAAACTTAATTCATTATCATTTAATTAAAACAATTAATATTCTCCAGATTTATCAGATTTTGTTCTATTACATCTAATATGAACTGCTTGTAAATTATTTATATGATTTGTACCACCCTTTGATTTTGGAATTATGTGATCAACATTTCAAGCATATCTACTATTTCTTTGACTAATAACACTTTCATGTGAACCATATAAAATAATATCACCACATATGCCACATAATCTATGTGAATTAGGATGACAAGATGGATGCGAACAATCACAATAATTTGCCTTTTCCCAAACTTTTTCAGTTATGTTTTTGTATTTAATTTGTGCCATACTAATCAGCCTCCTTTTCATTCTTTGTACTGAAATATTTAACTAATTCATAAAAATTACTTTTTTTACTATAATGTAGTTTTTTTAAATTTTTTAATCATTCGTCTGATAACTCTTTATTATTTTCCAATAATTTTAGAATTTTATTTAAAGATGAAATATCATGATTATATTTGATGTTATAAACTTTTAATTTTTCATTTAGTTTTTTCTCAATATCATTTGTGACTAATTCTGAATCTGTACAATTAAAAATAGCATATAAAACAATTTCAATTGATGGTGACGATAAAATTATTATGTTATTTTGAGTTCTTTTATCTTCATATATCTTTGGATCAATATCATCAGTATCTTTTAAAATTATTTGTTTACAACATTTATTATCTTTTATTTTCTTAATTGGAATTGTTCCATGACAATTGTCTATTTTATGTGCTTTGCAAATTGTTTTTGTTTTGCACTTTAAAAAATTTGTTTTTAACCATATTGCTAATCTTGATTCAATTTCTCCTTCCACAATTAAACAAAATTTATTACTTGCCATTTGAATTTCATTTTACTCCTCTTAATATATATGGATCATATCCAAATTTTCCATCAAGATATTTTTTTGAAAAAGAAGATCCTTCTCTAACATCTTCAAAATTAGACAAGCAAATTACATTTGTAAAATATGATTCATTCAAAGCCACAAAGTAAATCTCGTCTTTCCTTAAATATTTAGGACTAAGTGTATTCATATCATGAGATGTAAAAATTATTTGTGAATTTTTATTTTCCTTACTATGAAATAAATCAATAATATATCCCAACAATTTAGTATGTAATCTAGAATCAAGTTCATCAATTACAAAAATTGAACCATCATGAATACCTTTTACAAAATATGAGATTAATTGAATTATTTTTTTTGTACCTTCTGATTCATTAGCAAATTCAAGTTCAAAAATTCCGTCTTCAGAATTTTTAGTAAGAAGAAATCTATCAGAACCGTCTATATTTTTTGCAAAATTATAATCAATGATATTAATATCAATCTCTTTAAATATTTTTATTATTTTTTCTTTCTCATTAATTAACACTGCTTTATTTAAGTTATAATAAATTGAGCTTTTAAAAAGATTAATTGATCAAAATGCAGGTTCATTCCTTAAATTATTAATAACAAAAAACTTAGATATTTCAGTTCAAAAATTAGTTATAAATTTATTTTCAATGTTTGAATTCAAATAAGAAACCATCGAACCATGAGGAATTTCTTTTAATTTTAATCCATTAAATGAATTGCCTAATTTTATTTCATTTTTTGTTTTTTCAAACACAAGTTTAAATTTATTGTTATTTTCACCTTCCTTATAGTATAAACTTTCAAATTCAATTTCATTTTTAATTGATAATTT
>CASGBP010000085.1 GCA_949299825.1 uncultured Mycoplasmataceae bacterium | reverse complement strand
TCACTAAACACTTTTGGATCAATTTTAAAGTTTTCAGCATTAGCTCTTACATAACCTAAGGCAACTGAAACAGATTCATTCATTGTTTTTTCCAAATTACCAGTAATGTGAATTTTTCCTTTTCCTGTCGAATAAGTACATTCAATTGGTAATAAATCACCACCAGTTGTAGTATATGCCATACCATTTACAATACCAGGAATGGTTTGTTTATCCTTAAGTGTAATATCAAAGATAATTTTGCCTAAATACTTTCTCACTTCTTGTTTAGTAATTTTCTTAGGTAAGCTATCTTTTTTTAGTTCCTCAACAATATATTTTCTAACTATTTTTTGAATTTGTCTTTCTAATTCTCTAACCCCAGCTTCATGAGTATAGTTATCAATTATCATTCTAATTGCATCTTCTTCTCATTCAAGATTTTCAATTAGACCTTCCTTCATAGCTTTAGGAATTAAGTGCTGCTTTGCAATTTCCAATTTTTCTGGAACAGTATATGAAGTTAATTCAATAATTTCTAATCTATCAATTAACGCATAAGGAATTTGTTTATAATAGTTTGCTGTAGCAACAAACATTACTTTTGATAAATCATATTCTTCTTCAATGTAATTGTCAGAGAATTTAGCATTTTGTTCTGGATCTAGAACTTCTAACATTGCTGAAGCAGGATCTCCTTTTTGACTATTTGCCATTTTATCAATTTCATCTAATAAAAATAAAGGATTAATAACACCAGCTTTTTTCATCCCCTTAATTATTCTTCCTGGCATAGCACCAATATAAGTTTTTCTATGACCTCTTATTTCAGCTTCATCTCTTACTCCACCAAGCGAAACTTTTACATATTTCTTATTCAGTGCCTCAGCAATTGATTTAGCTAATGATGTTTTACCAACTCCAGGAGGACCAACTAAACATAAAATTGGACCTCTTGCATTTTTATTCTTAGTTCTTAAAGCTAAATATTCTAGAATTCTTTCTTTAACTTTTTCAATTCCATAATGATTTTTATTTAGAATTTTTTCAACATTTATTAAATCTTCATTATCTTTAGATTCTTGTCATCAAGGTAAATCTAATAATCAGTCAATATATATTTTTGTAATACTTGCTTCATTTGAACTCATGGCAGCTTCATATTTTGCTAATTCTGATAATATTTTTTCTCTTATTTCGTTAGGATAAGGATTATTGTTTAAACGTTTTTTAATTTGATCAACTTCATCTTCTTTTGAAGATAATTCTCCTAATTCTTCTTTAACAGTTTTTAAACGTTCTCTTAAATAAAACTCTTTTTGTTGTTTTGAAATGTTTTCATTCATCTTACGATTAATTAAGTGATCAACTTCATCTCTTAGACTATGATCTGTATCAAAGAATTCAACTAAATAACCAAAAGCAATTTCTAATCTTTCAGTCACTGATTCACATTCTAGAAATTCTTGCTTCTTTTTTGTAGATAAATTTAAATTATCAATTACAAAATCAGCAATGGCTGAATATGACTTAGAATTACTCATTACATATTCATAAAATAGATTAATTTCTTTTGATTTCTTTATAGTTTCACTATTCTCACTAATAATCTCAAGAATACTATTTACTATATTTTCATTTTGTTTTGGGCTACCAGGTTTCATTTTAATTTCTTCTCATTCTGATACAAAACCATTTTTTGCTGTAAAACTAGGATTTATTAATCGTACTCGCTTAAGTCCTTTAAGTAACAAAGTGTAGTCACCTTCTTCATTAACTTTGATGTCTTTTATCTTACAAACAGTTCCAATTTTATAAATATCATCAACTGTTACATCATCAATATCAGGATTCTTTTGACTTACCAATAAAAGTTCATCATCCTTTGTAAGATTTGTTATTGTTAATATTGATTTTGGTCTTCCTACTTGGACCTCAGAAGTTACTGAAGGAAAAACAATTATCCCTCGTGTAATTAAAAGTTTTAATTTTTTATTACTTTCATTTGTTTTATTAACTTTCGTTTTATCACTCATAATTCCTCCTATGTCTTTATATTTTACACAAAAATTAAAATAATTAGCAAATAAATTAATAGTTTGCTAATTTTTATATATATTTATGCTAGCATAAATAGGTTATTTACATTCATGATAATGTTATTTTTTAAGATTTTTGCCATTTAATTAAACAAACCATTATCTTCAACAAATAATATATTAGTATAATATATTCCATTATGAATATTGCAATAATCTTAGCTGGGGGAGAGGGGACTAGAGTAAAAGGGTTATCAATTCCAAAACAATTTGTTTTAATAAATGATAAGCCAGTAGTTTTTCATACAGTTGATCACTTTATTTACAATAGCAACATTGATCATATTGTAATCGTTTGTCATCCTCAATGGATAGATTATACAAAAGCTTATTTAAATTATAATTCTAACTTAAAACGGAAATGCCACATTATAAGTGGAGGAAAATTTAGGAATGAATCAATTCAAAATGCAATCATTTATTTAGATGAAAAATTTAATATAACAAATGATGACATAATTTTAACTCATGATGGAGTAAGAATGTTTGTTTCTGAACAAATTATTAATAATAATATTGATGATTGTGCAATTTTTGACGCTGTAACTACAGCAATACCAGTGATTGATACTATTGCTTTTACTAATAATAATTTAATTGAAAATACACTAGATAGATCATTACTTTATAATATTCAAACTCCCCAAACTTTTAGAGCCTTAATTTTAAAAGAATATTTTTTGCATAAACAAGTAATAGATACAACTGATTTATGTCAATTAATTGAAAAGGACAAAAACTATAAAATAAAGTTGGTAAAGGGATCATATGAAAATTTTAAAATTACTACGTATAATGATCTAGAAATGGCTAAGATTTTAGTTAATAATAAACAAAAAGAAGGTTAATTATGATTAAAAAAATTTATTTAAAAAAAACTAATACACTTGATGAAAATGAAGGTTTAATTGAACTTAATTTTAGTGATCAAGTTAATATTATTGTTGGACCAAAAGGAGGAGGAAAATCTACTTTATTTGACTTATTAGCTTCTATTAGCAAAGGATATATTTCAAATGATGTTATTGAGGCCCTAGCTGCTTTTGACTTACAATTTATTAAAGCAATTAAATATAATGGTGATGAAGAAATAAATGAAAAACAATTAATTAGAAAAACTTTAAAAGCAAAGCAAGAAGATTTTATCAACCGAAATGATGTAATTTTTCAAGATGATCCAATTAAAAAAAATATTAATACATCAAAGGAAATTGAAAAAAATAAAGAAAAATATTTACATTCAATTATTCAAACTAATCCAGATGTAATTTCATCACTATATCAAAAATTTAAAAAGTTTTATGATGCAATTCAAGCAATAATAAGCTATGAAGATGTTGATATTAATTGGACAGATACTTTTAAACTTAAAAAAATTGATGAAGATGCAAATTTATTAATTAGTTTAAACTATAATCCTAGAGACATAATTGCTAAAATTAATTCTGAAATTGATGCGATGAAATCAATTATAGATTGTTGTGAAAAAAGTGTTAATGAATTTGTTCTTCAACATTCTAACAACAACTTTAATGAAATATACAAAGATGAAGAGTTCTTAAACAAATTTAATGAACAAACAAAAAAGATTATAGAAGAAATTCAAATTCTAAAAAAACTAGTAATATTGAAAGAAAAAAAACATGCAAAAATCAAGAAAATCATTGATTGTTTTGCAAAAGCTTACAATAATCAAGTTGATGAGATTAAAAAAAATAATTCAGATCAACAGCGTTTATTAAGTTTTCAAAAGAAAGCAAAATCACACTTTGAGGAAATGGCTAGAAAATTTTTTGAACTTAAAAAATCATTTAATGCAATTTGCAGTGAACCGATGTCTATTTACTTCAATGATCTAAAAAATCCTCCTAAAGGTATGTTAGAATATCGAATGAAACAAGAAATTGTTTTAACAGATGAAGTTATTACAAAATTATTAAAAATTATTTTAAAAGTTCCAACCTCATTTAAATCACTTTATAAATGAGTTGAAGATAATAACAATGACAAGAAAAAAAATTTTGATAATGAGAAACTAAATGAAAAATTAGTAAAGGAATTAGTAAATTATGTTGATGTTTATGCTGATGGAAAATTGTATGATAAGATGTCTTTTGGGCAAAAATCAATTTATGGAATAAACTATAAATACAAACTTTCTATAAATGATATTTTATTTCTTGATCAACCAGAAGATAATTTAGATAATGAAACTATAGCTAAGAATATTTTGGATTTAATCAATAGAAAAAATAATCAAGTATTTATTGTTACTCATAATGCTAATATCGGTATATTGTCAAATCCAAAAACCATTATTATTGCTGATTTAAATAATAAACAATCTCCATATTGTGAAGGTTATCTTGTTCAATCTAATAATAATGATACTGAAGCTTGTTTATTCCTTGAAGGAGGAACTAATTTTTTAGAACAAAGATATAAAATTATCAAAGGAGAAAAACATGAAAATAGAAATTAAATATGAAGAAGTTGAACAAAAAAAGAAGACAATTGTTTCAGTTGGCAAACAAAGAATTATTGTTGCAAAAGACATTTCAGATAATTGAAATACCCAAAAAATTAATGAATTCTTAATTAATATAGCAAATAATGCTGGTGATGAAGAAAGATTTGAGGTTATTTATGATAAGGAACAAACTGATGAAGTTTATAAATATGTTTGTAAATTATTTGAAGCTTTTGCAAATGAATATAACAATTTATTATCATTAGATAATACTATTTTATAATGTATTTTTATACTATCTATACTATATATATTTATCATATAATTAAAATAAAGGGACATTTTAATGATTAATAAAAAAATTGATAATTTTCCAAATCATGAAGATTTATTATTGAAAGCCTTTGGTTATATTATTGCATCAAGTTTTTTTTTGTTGGCAATTAAGCGTGGTTCTTATTTAATTGTTGATACAACTAGTTATAAGATTTATATTAATAGTTTTAATAAATTTTCTACATCCTTTAAAGAATTAAGTGATTTTCAAAATATGAATATCACAATTAATTATGGTGATAAAACATACTCAACTGCCTATCAAGCAGAATTAAAAATAGATTCTAGACTTTCAAGTAATCAATTTAAGAACCTAGAATATAAATGATTTTATTGCCTAGATAATACCTGAAATGAATTTGATTGTAATACTTCATTTCTATCAACTAATTGAAAATTTAAGAAACCAGGTAAGGTAAAACTAATTGTTAAGACCAAATTAGGTGATGGAATAGTCTCAAAGGAATCAAATGAAGTTGATATTTTATTAGTTAACCCATCAGTTGAAATAATCTTAAATCCAAGTTATCTTTATTCAAAAGGAACAAAATTAATAATAGAACCAATAGTTAAATGTGTTAATTGTACCTTTGATGATGTTAAGTGAAAATGAATGTATTTAAATGAAAATAAGTGATTTAGTTTTCCTTTGCAAATAGAAAGAAAACTTCATTTAAATAATTTGCCAATAGATTCAAGTTTATTAAAAATCAAATTAGTAGCTGAGGTTGATTCACTTACCTTTGAAAGCAATGAATCAATTATAAAAACTTCTTCTGTTGATGTTGCTATCAACAATGAGTTTTTTGTTTTTGAAAATGAAACAGTTAATATTAAACCAATAATTTCAACAATTAATTGTAATGAAGAAGATTTAAGTTATCAATGACAACAATACAATGTTGATCTTAACCAATGAGTAGATGTAATTGGTAAGAAGGATAAGAATTTTATTTTTAAGGCTAACATTAATACAAATGGTATTCAATATCGACTAAAAGTAATTGTTAATAGCTTGGGATATGTATTTTATTCTAACAATGCAAAAATTAATGTTAAGGAAAATCTTATTAGGATATCAAGAGTAAATGCTATCTATAATATTAAAGAAGGATCAACGCTTTCAATTGTACCTGATATCTCGATTTCACATGGTACAACAATTAATGCCATTTACCAATGACAATATCTAGAAAAAAACAATGAATGAACTAATTTTGATAATCAATCAGGTAAAAATTTATTATTGAGTTTAGTACCAATTAGTTTTAGTGGTACAACATGCCGATTGTTAGTTGACATAGAAGGTAAGATAACTTCAATTGAAACAACTATTAATGTCCTACCTTTAGCACGTGTTACTATGTCTATTTCAGATGGTGAAATTTTTGGAAAATTAAATGATGATCTTATTGTTGAACCAAGTATTCAAATTGTCGATGGAAATGAATCTGATTTAGTTTTTCAATGAATGTATAAAAAGGAAAGTAGAGATTGACAAAATATTAAAGGTCAAATTAATCGAGAATTAAGAATTGAAAAACTAACTGAAGAATATGGTGATATGTACATTAAATTAGTTTCATGAGTTGATGGCCGATACTTTGAATCAAATATTTCTAAAATTAGTTTACAAGATGTCAATATAGAACTTAAGGATGTTTATGAGATTATTGAAAATAGTAGCATATTAGTTAAACCTATTAGTCTTAATTTTAAAAATGTTGATAGTAACAATGTTGTATATCAATGACAATATAAGAAAAATAATGGAGAATGAGTGGACTATAAACTAACTAATGATCCTGAAATTTTCTTTGATAAAGTAAATTATGATTTTAATTTTTTTGCATTTAGATTAAAAGTAATTTTAGTTGATAAGAATATTGATTTTTGTTCAAATGAATCAATGTTAATGATAAAGGACAATGACATTTCTATCATTTTAGAAAATGATTATTTCTTTAAGGAAAGTTGTGAATTCTTAATTGAACCAATGATTAATTTTGTAAATGACGATCATGATAAATTGTGTAATTATCAATGACAATATAGAAACGATAATGGTGAATGAACTAATACCAAAGAATATGTTAGTAAGAATATTTATTTAGATTACACAAGCATGAAATGAAATGATTTATTTTTACGTTTAGAAGTTTCTTGTTTAAATAAAAAGTTTTACTCAAACAAAACATTAATCCATGTTATTCCAACAGGATCTATAAAAATTAGTTTTAATTCTTTACAAGAAAACGTTTTGAAAAATGATAGATTAGAAATTAGTCCAATAGTTGAAACTAGTGAAGTTAGTGATGAAAAGGAAATTATTTATCAATGACAGTGACGAAGAAGTGATTCTCCATGAATAAATATTGATAATCAAAAGAATAGAAATTTAGTAATTGATAATGTATCTAGTGAAATGAATTTAGCTAATTTAAGGTTGATTGCAATCGTTGATAATAAAACATTTACTTCTCAACCAATTTTAATTAATATTTTAAATCAATAAAATGGATCAAATTGTAGTAATTAATAAACCAAAAAATTGAACATCAAATGATGT
>CASGBP010000084.1 GCA_949299825.1 uncultured Mycoplasmataceae bacterium | reverse complement strand
GCAATTACTGCTAGAACATATATTCTAAAATATAAAGATGCTGAATTTATTCAAGCTGCAAAAACCCTTGGTGCAAGCCAAACAAGAATTCTATTTAGTCATATGTTACCTAATATATATGGAAGGCTTTTTGTTAGGTTGGTAAACATGATACCAAGAATAATTTTCTTTGAAGCATCATTGGTATTTTTAGGTTTAAAATCAAGCGATGAAATAAGTCTTGGAACAATGATTCAAACTGCACGATTAAATCCATACCCTCATCTTTTATTGGGCCCAACTATTATGATTGTACTGATTACTTTATCTGCTCAAATAATTTCAAATAATTTAAATGATTCATTAGATCCAAAGGTAACAGGAGATTAAAATGAGAATTATCAATAAAACTTTAACTAAAAAAAATTATCATAAAGAACCTGAAAAGATTTTAAAGGAAAATCAAATTTTAAACATCAAAAATTTAAATGTTATGTTTAAAAATAAAATTGGTTATGTACAAGCTGTTAGAGGAATTGATATTTCGTTAAAAAAGGGTGAGATAATAGGATTAGTTGGTGAATCTGGTAGTGGTAAATCGGTTAGTGTTAAATCAATAATAGGATTTAATGAAGGATCAAAAACTACTGCTGATGTTATCAATCTTAATAACATTGACATTTTATCTTTAACCAAAAATCAATGACCTTATATTAGAGGCACAAAGGTTGGTTATATACCACAAGATCCACTTATGGCATTAGATCCTACAAAAAGAATAAAACATCAAATTCTAGATGCAATAAAAATTACTCAAAAAAGAAAATTGGATAGTACTATAGCAAACATCTTAGAAAGTGATGCAATCAAAAATAAACATTTAGCTATTTCAGATGCAAAAAATAATTATCGTTCAAGTATCAAAAAAGCAAATATGTACAAAAGGATGATTGATGTTTTAAATTTTATTGGGATAAATAATCCAGAAGAGGCAATAAAATCTTTTCCTCATGAGTTTTCAGGGGGTATGAGACAAAGAATAGTTATTGCTATGACAATCATTGGTGAACCTGATATAATCATTGCCGATGAACCTACAACTGCACTTGATGTTACTATTCAAGCAAAGGTTATTGATTTGATTAAAAAATTGAGGGATTATTTAAAGGTATCAATTATTTTTATTAGTCACAACATTGCTTTAGTTGCCAATTTATGTGATTACATATATGTAATGTATGCTGGAAAAATTATTGAAAAAGGAACAATTCAAGATATTTTTACTAGACCATGCCATCCATATACTTGAGCATTAATTGGATCAATTCCAGAAAATATTGATAGTCAAGAGTTATCTTCTATTTCAGGAACACCTCCAAATATGATTTCCCCACCAAAGGGTGATGCTTTTGCGGCAAGAAATAAATATGCAATGAAAATTGATTTTGAAAAAGAGCCGCCTTTATTTAAAATATCAGATACCCATTTTGCAGCTACATGATTATTGCATCCTCAAGCTCCAAAGATCAATATTCCAAGTGAGATATTAACAAAAATAAAAATAGCTAAAAAATCAATCAATTTAAAAAAAGGAGCACTTAATGGATAATAAAGAAAAAAAGAAAATTTTATCTATTAATAATTTAGAGAAATATTTTGTTAAATCAGGTAATTTAGTTAAAGTTCTTGATGACATAAATTTTGATGTTTATGAAAAAGATTTTTTTGGTATTATCGGTGAATCAGGTAGTGGAAAATCCACTACAGGAAAATGTATAATAAGATTATATGATTCAACATCAGGGATCATTAACTTTGATGGTAAGATAATCAATAATAAAAATTTCTCAAATAATGATAGAAAATGACTTTCAAAAAACATGTCAATGATCTTTCAAGATCCTATGTCATCATTGAATCCTAAAAAAACAATATTATCAATTATTGCAGAACCATTATTTATCAATAAAGTAATTAAAAAAGATGTTAATGATTTAGTGCAAATTAGTTTAAAAATTAATCCATATTTTCAAAATCTTTTTCAATACCAAGACTACAATTTGAATAACAAATATTTAATATCATTCTATGATAAGGCTATTAATGTATTTAAGACTGCAAAAAATGAAGTTGTTGAATATAAATTAGATGAAAAAAATCCTAAATTATTATGTATGAATTTTATTTCAAACATTATTGGATATGAATCTTCTTATAAATCACTAATACCTCAAATATATGAGTTTAATTTCTTAACAAAAGAACTAATTTATTACAACAATTCAAAGTTAGAAAAAAAGCAAATAAAGGCAGAAGAATCTAATTATTATGAAGCAAAAAAAATGTACTTAGAACAACAAAAGCTTCTTTATGCTCCTGATAAATATTGAGATCTAAAAAAATCATTGGCTGAAATTAAATCAAAATTGAATGAATTAGTTAATAAAATTGATAAAAAATTTATTGTTGATAAGCAAAATTTTATTCGTGCTACTATCCAAAGTTTAAAATCGGAATTAAATATTTATAAACAAAATAAGAAACTTTCTACTTCATTAAGTGATTACAAGATATTTAATGTAAAAATATTAATGATAAAAGAAGTTTTAGAAGTGTTTATAAATTTAAATAAATCAAATAGTTATTTAGATGGAAATGAGTTAGAACTTTTTTTAAAATTTATTAATGCAAAAGTTCAACATAAGTATAGAAATGTTTTGCAAAATTCAATGCTATTAAAACAGATTGGTGAAGCTATTGATAAAATGACATTAGATAAAAACACTGATGAAGACATTTTAAATGTTTTAACTTCATTTAAAAACTTGTTTTTTAGTATTACAACTGATTTAGAAAATTTATATTCTACAAATCGTATAAGTGAAGATCAAGAAGTTAAATTGTTATTAGTAAAATTGAATGAGGAAGCAGATTATGTAAAAAAAGAGGTGCAAAACAAAATAGATTGATACAACAAACTAATTAGTAATATGGAAAATGAAATGAAAGAACTTAAGGATAATTATTTAGGTTCAATGGAATATATGTCAAATAAGAGAAAAATTGACGAAGCTTCTATTGTACTAGATAGAGCAAAAATTAGAAAGGATAATTTGAATGAAAAAAATGATGAATATTTCTTAACAAAAATCTATCCTCATATTGTTGCACAAAAACAGTTAATTAAAATAAAGGTAAAAGAATTTAAGCAAGCACAAAAATCATACATTTTATCTCTTAAAAAGAAGAAAAGTCAGTTATGTAAGTTTTTAAATGAAAATAAAATTGATACAAAATATTGAACTGAATTTTTAAAAAGAGAAATTAATTCTAAAATTAATAATATTTCTGCAATCAATTTTGAACTTAACACTTATTTAGATGAGATAAATATATACAAAGCAATTAGAACTACTAATAAATACAAAATTAATTTGTATAGGAAATCACTAAAAACTATTATAACCAGACAATATGTTTATAAGGCGTTGAATGATGTTGGTTTAAAGAATGAACATGCTTATAGATATCCTCATGAATTTTCAGGTGGTCAGAGACAAAGAATAGTTATTGCTAGAGCACTAATGATGAAACCTAAATTAATTATTGCCGATGAACCTATTTCAGCTCTTGATGTTTCAATACAAGCACAAGTAATCAACATTATGAAAAGATTGTCTGAAGATATGGGAATAACTTTTTTATTTATCGCTCATGATTTATCAATGGTTAGATATGTATCAAATAGATTAATAATTATGCATAAGGGTAGAATAGTGGAAAAAGGTGATACTAAAGAAATCTTTAAAAATCCTATTCACCCATATACCAAGTCATTAATTAAAGCCAGTCCCGAACTTGGTAAAATACATGTTGATTTAGCATCATTTAGTACAAATCTAGATTATGATTCAAATTATGGAAAAAGTTCGCAAATTCCAAAGTTCTATAGTGTTAGTGATAAGTTTGAACATCATGTTTTTGCAACTAAGGATCAAATCGAAAAGTGGGTTGAAAAATAATGAGTTTTAGTGAAGGATATAAAATAAAAAATGGAAAGAACTTATTCTTTGAAAAAAACAAGGACAAAAAATCAAAGAATTTTCCTAAATCATATCCTAATGGAATGATTCCATTTATCTTTATTAGTATTTTTTTTATTATTACTATTTCTTGTGTATTCGGCATTGGTTTTAGTCAATATTCAGATATATTTTCTAATAAGAAGGTTTGAACAAATTCATTAATATGTGTTTCCATCCTTCCATTTTTGCTAAATATTTTATGATTAATTGGTAGAACAGGTTTTAGTGACATTTTAAGTTTTAGTTTAATGAAGGTTTCTAGAAATATAAAGATGTCAAAACTTAGTGAGAAGATGCATTTTTATGCAAGTGATCCAGCTATTAATGATGTTAATAATTTAAATGATTACAAAGAGTATGCAAAGATTAGGAAGGAAAAATCAACTAAATGGTTTTATATTTCATTACTAACCTATAGTATTATTTTTATTACTTTATTAGTTGTAAGTTTGATTGTGCAATTTAATTAGATAAAAATCCAAAAAATAATATAATGTTATTCGTATGAATAACAAACTAGATAATTTTAAAAAAATTAAGGAATCAAATGTAATAGCTATTGGAGGAATGATAGCTGCTGGTAAGACTACTCTAGTTGAGGAACTTTCTAAAAAACTAAATGCAAAAGTTCTACTAGAACTTGATGATAATGATGAAATTCAAAAAGCATTATTAAAAGGCTTATATGAAAGAAATAATATTGCAGCAAGTGTGTTTCAATTGTATTTCTTTTTAAGAAGATTTGATAACTATCAAGTGATAACAAATGAAGAGAATATAACAATTGTGGATAGAACAATTTTTGAAGACCGTTTATTTGCTCATCAAAATATGGCAAATGATCCAATTGTATTTTCTTTTTATGACAAAATGTGATCTGACAAAGTTTCAGAATTAGTGTATTCAGTTGGAGTACCTAAGCTTTATGTTATTTTAAAAATAGATTGAGATTTATTTATCGAAAGATTATTTAAAAGAAATAGGAAAGTTGAAATTGATAACTTTAAATTAAATGAACTTTATTTTAGATCATTAAATGATGTTTATGTTGATTTTTTAGAAAAAACATGTAAGGTTTATGGTATCAATTATGTCATTCTTGATGCTAGCATTGAAACACAAAAGAAAATCAGTATAATCTTAGAAAAATTGAAACAATTATAGTTATTTATTAAATATTTTCAATGTATTTTTCAATCTCATAAATTATATTTGTCCGATCCTTTTTATCATTTAATACATTATTTATTTTTTCATCAATTGAATTATTGCATATTACATCAATAATTAATTTAGGCCTATTATTTACTTTCTTTTTAGTATCAATCATTCTAAATGAGGCTTGTTCATTATCAATAGGATTTCATGATTTATTTAAAAAGATGGTACATGTAGCTTCATCTAAAGTTAAGCCTAGTGAAGCGACCTTAATATTGCTAAATAAAACTTTGATTTTTCGGTTTTGAAATTCCCTAATAATGTTTTGTTTTTCTTTGTCAGTTTGTTCACCAGTTAAAAAAGCAACTGGATATTTTTTACTAATTTCAAATTTATGTTTTTTATAAACTGATGATAGACTAGTAAAAACAATAACGAATTCTTCTTCATTTTCATCTTCTTCATCAAATAGTTGTTCAAGGTATTCATCAAGTCATTCTAGTTTAATACTACTAGCTTCTATATCAAGTAATTTAGGATCTAAACATATTTGTTGAAGTCTAATAATTTGAGTTATTGTTCTATTTTCTTTTTTCTCCTTACCTTCTTTGATGATTCGCTTTGATTCAATTAACATTTTTTTATAATGTTCTAATTGATCATTTTTCATTTCAAGAACAACAGTTTTTTGAATAAACTCTGGTAGTCATTCCAAATAATCATAAACCTTCTTGATATCACAATACTGTTTCAACATTTGATTTCAGCTATTAACCATATCACTTCTTAAAATTCATTTTTTCTTTTTAGTTTCAGGATCAGTACTTATTTCAAAATATTTTTTCTTATAAATATACTTAGAACCAAAATTTTGTTCTGGAAAAAGAAATTTAAAGATTTTTAAAATATCAATAGCATTATTAACTGCAGGTGTTCCACTTAATGCTAATGCATATTTTGCAGCTAATCTAATTTTTAAGATTCCTTTCGTTCTTTTTGATTTGCTATTTCTTAAAAAATGAGCTTCATCAAGTACAATGTAATCAAAATTGTTAAATACTACTTTTTTATTGTAAAAATCTTGAGCAATAACATCATATGATATAACTAGTCACATTTCTTCTGAATTGTTAAACTCATCATATAATTTCATACGTTTTGATTTTTCTTTTGGAGAAATTTTTACATTTTTGTCATAACAATTGTTTATTATTTCAATAAATCAGTGCAAAATAGTATTATTTGGAACAGCAAAAATTACTTTCTTATGTTCTTCAACCGCCTTGATTCCAACAATTGTTTTTCCAAGTCTTTGTTGTCAAAATATTCCAAAATTCTTTTTTTGTTTTATGTTATTAATTCCCTCTATTTGATATTGTCTTAATTCAAGTTGCATAGCATTTAACCATTATAACATTTATAAATTAGACAATAAATAACCACTTATATTTAAAAAATAAGTAGTTATTTTTTATATTAATTTTTAAGTTATGTATTAATGTGATGAACGATATCTATAAATGCTACTTGATTCATACACAATAGTAAATCTCAAGACTGGTCTATTGATTAAGAATGTACAAAACAAATTAATTGGGTTCATAACAGTTAAAACTACTATTGATAATATAAATATAATGTTACAACCAATCGAAGCATTGACAACACCAAATTGTGGACCTGGTAATAATGGGAACACAAAAATGGAGAATAGACCTCCAAAAAAGTTCGAGAGACCTATTCAAAAATCACTTGCATTCACCACAGGACTTAAGAAAATATTGTTTCAATTTGCAGCATATGCCCCTACCCTACCATATTGATATAGGTTGTAAAGCAATACATTTTCATTATTAATACTAAAGTCAGCAATTAAATAAGATAAAAGAGTTCAAATTGATAAAAATATAATTGGTCAAATAAAATAACCAAACAATTGCACCATTTTTCTACAATTTCGAAATAAAATCTCATCTTTTGTTCTTAGACTTTTTACTTTTCCTAAACAATAATGGGCATAAATCATTGATAACGATGGTCCAATAATTGGAAT
>CASGBP010000083.1 GCA_949299825.1 uncultured Mycoplasmataceae bacterium | reverse complement strand
GTGGTGAACTATAATAAAAGGAAAAATTCACAAAAAGACGTGGATATTGTGGTAGATTATTGTAAGTTACATAACATAAAATGTTATGTACATAAGGTAGACTCAAAATATTATGAAGAGTTTAAAAATGTTAATTTTCAAGCACTTGCTAGAGAAATAAGATACAATTTTTTTATTGAAATTGCTCATAAGGAAAATAACTTTAATTTATTTGTTGCTCATAATTTAAATGATCACCTTGAAACAGCATATATGCAATTTAAGCGTAATTCCAAATCCCTTTTTTATGGAATTGCTAGAAAAAGTAATTATCATGAACTTAAAATAACTAGACCATTATTGCAATATAAAAAGAAAACCCTAGAAAGATATTGTGTACAAAAAGGGATTGAATATGCAATTGATTACACTAATGAAATGGATATTTATGAACGAAATAGAGTTAGAAAAATTATTAATAGTTGATCAAATGAGGAATTAATTAAATTTAATAAAGAGGTAAAAAAATATAATAAAACTCATAAAAAACAATATAAACAAGTTAAAAAACAATTTGAATTATGAACAAAAACTAATTATGAATTAGCCTTTTTTAATGCAACTTCTAGTGATTTACAATATTTTCTAGTTTATGAATTTCTTAAATTATTTGGTGAAAAGAACAATAATTTTGACAAGATAAACTCTATTATTGATTTTTTAAAATCTAATAAAAATGCTAAAAAATATCGTCTAGAAAATGGAAAATTCTTAAAAAAAATAGATTCACAATTAAGAATAATCTAAATTATTTATAATTTAATTGACTTATATATATAAGTTGTTATAATAGAGTTGTTATGTTGATTAATAAGGCTTTTTGAAAATCAATAGGTGCAATTGTTGGGGTTGGAGCTATTATCGGTGTAATAGTTGGAGGATATTTTGCAATCTCTCAACTTGATAAATATAGATCTTATTATGTGACACCAAGTAATGATACATCAAGAGGGTTTATTGATGCCTATAAGAATGCAGTTTATAATGGTGCAAAAGTTTTATTAACTCCAGGTTTTACTCATAAGGATCCAATTATTCAAAGTTTTAAAGAATATGGTGATTTTTTTGCAGATACTGGATTAATGCTATTTGATGAAGCTATGTCAGCAACTGATAGTGGTGCTTATAACACTTGATCAATTACATTTAGATCAGATTTAGGTTCAATTCAAACTGGAATAGCTATGTGTATGTTTTTAAATTATTATCAAGATGTTTTTTATAAAGATGGAAAATTATCTTATGGTATCTATGGTGGTTTACCATATTCATCAGTTACATCATTTATGGGTGGAATTCAACATGGGGTAGAATGATTTAACCAAAATGTTGCTGGTAAAGATAGTGATGTTGAAATTAATAATCAAGTTGTTTCAATTAATTTTAAACCTATTGAATGGGTTAAATCTGATATTGGTGATTTTGCAGGAGGATTTGGTCCTAGTCAAGGTACAGCAATATCTAATCATTTAATAACTAAAAATATTGATGTCTTAGTACCTGTTGCAGGTCCTCAAACTTGAACAGCTATGGATCAAATTATGAAATTAAATTATGAATGTGTATTGCTAGGTGTTGATTCTGCAATGGAAGAAGATGCACTTAATTCAGAATTGGACTTTAAAAGTAAATATGGTCAAATTGGTAATGGTAAATATGTACAATTTTCATCATTAAAAGATTTATCTAAAGCTACTTATCGAGCATTACAAATTGTAAATAATGGAAATATTATTCCAGAACCTCCTTCTGATGTTACTGATCCAAATGAAAGAGCAAATTATTTTAAGAATTTTTCTGAAACTGGTGCAGTAGGTGAAATATCAGGTTTTGGTACTATGGCAGTTGGTAATATTGAAAATCAATGTGTAGGAGTTTCAACAGAAGGACAACCTTATTTAGATAAAGCATTAGAGATAACAGGTTTAGAAGATCCTGCACTTGATGCTTTTTATAGTCAACCTGAAAACATGTATTGAACAGGTTCTAATGGAACAATCTATAACTATGGAGAAGCACCATTTGGTTTAAATCAAAATTTTAAAAATTTATTTGCAGATAATCCAACTGATGCAGACAAAATTTTAAATTTAAAAGATTTCATTCAACCCAATGAAGTTAATGCTACAAGTAAGATAAAGGTTGTTTTATCTACTACAACTTCAGTGTTAATGGATAGTTCTTTTTCTCAATCTTGTTATATGGGAATGGTAGAGTTTTATAAAAGTTTAAATTATCAAATTCCTTCTCCAGCTAATGTACTTATGAAACAAAGGAGAATTTATGAAAAATAATAAAAATTCTTCTTTTAAATTGAAATGAGTTTTTGATTACATCGATAATGCTAATAATGATAAAGAGAATATTAAAGAAGATAAGACAAATGATATAGCGTTAGAACAATCTGAATATGCTGTAGAAATGATTGATATTTGTAAATCATTTTTAAATGGTAAGATTGTTGCTAATGATCATATTAATTTAAGAGTTAAACAAAATGAAGTACATGCTATTATTGGTGAAAATGGTGCTGGCAAGTCAACCTTAATGTCTATTTTATTTGGGATTTATTCACCAGATTCTGGAACTATCAAGATTAATGGAAAAAATGTTTATTTTAGTTCAGCAAAAGATGCAGGTGCAACTGGATTAGGAATGGTACATCAACATTTTAAGTTAGTACCTACCTATTCTGTTTATGAAAATATTATTCTAGGATCAGAGGATGTTGGAGCATTAGGTTTTTTAAAAACTAGTCGAGCTAAGAAAAAAATTGAAGCTTTAATAAAAAGATATAAATTTAATTTAAATTTAAATGCTAAGATTTCAACTTTAACAGTTGGTCAAGAACAAAAGACAGAGATTCTTAAGCTTTTGTATAGAGATTCTAATATCTTAATTTTTGATGAACCAACTGCAGTACTTTCACCTGATGAAATAGAACAATTTTTAAATATGATTAGACAACTAAAAGCTGAAGGAAAAACAATTATTATAATTACTCATAAATTTGCAGAAATAAAATCAGTAGCAGATCGAGCCACAGTAATTAGATTAGGTAAGTATATTGATGACTTTTATGTTAAGGATAAAACTATTGAAGAAATGGCTAATTTAATGGTAGGTAAAAAAGTTTCATTAATTAAAAACACAAATAATTGTGACTTTGGGGATCAAATTCTTGATGTTAAAAACTTAAAAATTGATAAAAACCTTTTACCTAATACCTTATATTTTCATTATAAAAATCCAGAAGTTAAAAAACTAAGAAAATTGATGATAGATGAAATTCATTTACTACATAATATAAAACACAATATTGATAAAGAACAATCATTAAAAAAACATGAATTACTTATAAAAGAAATGGAAAATTTAAAGGTTAGTTTTAGAAATAGACATGAAGCTATTATTTCAACTTTTAAAAATCATATTAATGTTAGAAAGGCAAAAAATTGTCCTGAACTTATTAAACTTGAAGAAAAATTAAAATTGACTAACAATAAGGATGAATATGAAAAAATAGAAAAGCAAATAGCATCTTGTACACCAAGGTGAATAGATAAATTAGGAATTAAAATTTATAGTGAAAAATCATTAATTTTTAGTTTTAATAAAGAGTTTAGTTCAAAGATTAAAAATAAAACTATTAACTTTAAGATTAAAGCTGGTGAAATCTTTGCAATTGCAGGAGTAGAAGGAAATGGCCAATCTGAATTAGCATTAGCAATTGCTGGTATGTTAAAAAATAAAAATGCTCTAATTAAAATTGGTGATAAAGATATATCTAATTTGAGTATTAATAAACGTTATAAATCAGGTTTGTCACATGTTCCTGAAGATAGACATAAACATGGTTTAATTTTAGATGAACAAATATATATGAATTTAGCTCTTAATAGAATTGATGAAAAACCTTTTTCTACTAATGGGATATTATTGGAATATAACATAAAAGAAAATGCTAGAAATTTAATAAAAAAATATGATATTAGAGGTACGACTAGAGGAACTGCTCCTGCAAGACTATTATCTGGGGGTAATCAACAAAAATTAATTATTGCTAGAGAATTAACTAATGATCATAAATTAATTATTATGGTTCAACCAACTAGAGGATTGGATTTAGGAGCAATAGAATACATTCATACTAAAATTTTAGAGGAAAAAAATAAAGGTAATGCTGTTCTATTAATTTCTTATGAACTAGATGAAATATTAGCATTAGCAGATACAATTGCTGTAATGTATAATGGCATGTTTATTGGGGTAGGAAATAGACAAGAAATGACTAGAGAGCGAATTGGTCAACTAATGGCGGGACAGGAATAATATGAACTTGAGGTGAAAAATAAGAAAAGATTCAATTATTCATAGTAGAAAAAGAAAAGAAACAACTAAGGCAATTTTAACTTCTATTGTCTCTATTATTAGTGCTTTAATTGTTGCTTTATTAGTAGCAACAGCTTTAGGTTATGATCCTTTTGTTATATTACAAAAATTATTTAGTATTGGTTTTGAAGATCCTTCATATTTATTCTATAAGTTTGGTGTCTATGCATTAGCTGGTTTTGCTTTTTATTTTGCCTGAAAGTGTGGAATTATTAATATTGGTATTTCTGGTCAAATGTTAGCAGCCGGTACAGTTGTTGTAATTTTAACAAATGTAATGGAAGATAATTTAGGTACATTACCTTCCTGGTTAGGATATGGAGTAGGTCAACTATTTATAATTGTAATTGCAATATCGGTTGCATCATCGATTGCTTTATTTGTAGGAACTTTACAAAATTATTTAAAAATTAATGCAGTAGTTTCTTCAATACTATTAAATTGAATTATTTATTTTCTTTCTTTTTTTGTTTTAGCAACCTATTTTGTCGATACTGAACAATTTGCTAATTCATCAGCCATTCCCAATGTATTTTTACTTTATGATACACATGGCAATAGTGGGGCAGTTATACCAGTAATTCTAATTTGTTTAGTCATTGCAGTTGTAATGTTTGTGATTTTTAAATATACAGTATTTGGTCATAAAATCAAATGTGTAGGACTATCAAGTGAAGCATCAAGATTTGCTGGATATAACATTAAGAAATTAAATTTATCAGCTTTTGCAATATCTGGTGGAATATCTGGGATTTTGGCATGTGTTTGTTATTCCTCTAGTATACCAGCAGCAATTCCATTATCCATTGTTTATGATAGTGTACCAACTGAAGGTTTTGAAGGAATTATGATTTCCTTAGTTGGAGGAAATAATCCTTTTGGAATCTTATTAGTTTCTTTATTATTTGGATTATTTGAATCCTCAATGGCTGGATTACCTACTGATCCTTCTTTTAATGATGTAATAGTTGGAATTGTAATGTTAGGCTCATCATTATCAGTAGTAGTTATTAAATGAAAACCATATATTAGATTAAATTCATTTAAATATGATATTAATTATTTTGCTACTAGAACAGCCTTTGATAATTCAATTGATTCCTTGTTATCTAAATATGATTCTATTTATAACAATATAAAACATGATTATAAACATTCTAAAAAAGAATGTATAGTTGAAATCAATGAATTATTGAAAACTTATAGACAAAAATATCAAGAAAACCATCATTGATATATTGAAACCTATAACAATATAAAAGATAATCATAATAAGAAAATTAAGTACATAACTGAATATTATTATGAAAAATATGCCAACAATTATGATGAATATCAAAAAAACAATTATGATTATGATCAATTCAATCTAAATATCATTAGTTTAATTAATAATTATCAAAGTCAAAAATTATCTATTACTCAATCCACTAAAAGATTGATTAAACAATTAAATACTGATTACTACTTACTAAAATCTAATACTAGTGAAAAATATTATTTAGAACGATTTAAATTAATGAAGGAATGAAGAGCAGAAAGAGTTTATTTAAAACAAGTGGAAATTAATAAACTTGATGAATTTAATTTAAAGTATGATGTTGAAAAAGCTCAGGTTATTGATACATATGAATATAACAAGATTAAAAACTTAATATATAAAACTATTTTGACTAGTGATATCATTGATCAAAAATCAGCAAAGATATCAACCTATTATGACAATAATTTAACTAAGTATGTAAATAAATTAAAGCTTAGAAATAAAGCAAATTATGAACAAGAAAGAACACATGCAATTAATCGTTCAACTAAGTGAAAAAATGCCAAAATAGATAAAATGAAAAAACATCAAAATAAAATTCTAAATAATCCTGAATTATTTAATAAAATGGTGTTTAAAATTAAAGGTTTAATATCAACAAATTTAAGTGACGATTCATATAAAATAGAACTAGAAAATTTAGTAGATGAGGCAATCAATCTACAAAAAGGTGGTGGTAATTAATGGGCTGAACTGAATTAATATCTCCACTTTTAAATAATATATTTTTACTATTTGCAATTTTAGGATTAGCTGCATTAGCAGGTTATTTTTGTGAAAGAATAGGAATTGTTAATATTGCTATTGAAGGACAGATGATTTTTGGAGCCTTAATATTTTCAATTTTTGGAATGTTATTTAATCAATGATTTCCAAATATAGGAGGAATGTTCTTTATTGTTCCATTATTGCTCTCGATGGTAGTTTCAGTGACTCTTAGTATGGTCTTTGGTTATTTAACAATTAAGTTAAAATCAAATCATATTATTGCTGGTACAGCAATAAATTTATTAGTTGCAGGATTAGCTACATTTTTAACCAAACCATTAGGTCAGGCAATTTCAAATGGAGCTCAACCTAAAATTACTACTTATTTTCAACCTGAAATGCAGATAGCCAATGGTTCATTATTTGGTGAAACTATCATTATTTTTGTAATTGCAATAGTATTAATAATTAGTTTATGATTAATAATTTCTAAGACTAGATTTGGATTAAGATTTAGAGCTGTTGGAGATAATCCAAATGCTGTAGATGCACAAGGATTAAATGTAAATAAATTTCAATGAACTGGAATAATGATTTCTGGAATGCTAGCTGCTATTGCTGGATCAATATTTATTTATGGTGGAGTACAAATTGGAGCACCAAGTCAATATTTTGAAGGTAATGTTTCAGGGCTTGGATTCTTAGCACTAGCTATTGTAGTTTCTGGTGGATGAAAAATACCTTTTATAGCTATTTCTGCCTTAGTTTTTGCAACATTAAATTGTATCTTCCAAAATCAAGTAATTTTAAATAACATTGGATTAATTGAACAAGTTGGTACTTATGCATCATATGTTGGTAAAGCAATACCATTTATTTTCTCATTATTAGTGCTAGCACTATTTTCTTATAAAAATGCAGCACCATTATTCCTCGGTAAAAACTTTGATAAATCATCAAGGTAGATTAGGTTGGTTAAAGGTGAAAAATGAATAATTTAAAGAAAAATCTAAAACAACAAAATACTGCTTTTACAATTAAAAAATGAGGAAATAAAATTTTCCATTTTGATACCAAAGAGGCGATCATTAAAAAAGAAATAATAGGGGGAATTTCTACCTTTATTGGTATGGCATATATATTAGCAGTTAATCCTAGTTTAGTAGGTCAATCACCTGTTATTGATAACCCTAATGTTAGCTTTGCTAGTTCATATAGTGGAGGATTATTCTTAGCTACTGCCATTTCATCATTTCTTGCTACTTTTTTAATGGGTTTATTTGCAAATGTACCAATTGCATTAGCTCCAGGAATGGGTTTAAATGCTTTTTTTGCTTTTACTGTTGCTCCTGATGTTGGTTTTAGTAGTGCATTAACAATAACAATTATTTCTGGTTTATTTTATTTTTTAATTGTTATTACTCCTTTACGTTCCAAAATTACTAAATTAATTCCAAATAATGTCAAATTAGCTATTGGTGTAGCAATTGGTTTTTTTATTGCTTATTTAGGACTTCAAAACTCAGGTATTATTGTTCAAGGTAGTGGGACAGTTACTAGTTTAGGTGATTTTACTAATCCATTAGTAATTTTAGCCTTAGTAATGATATTAGTTACTTTAGGGCTACATTATTTAAAAGTACCAGGATCAATTTTGATTAGCCTACTGATTGGAGCAATAATTTTATTAAGTTTAATAGCAACTGGTCATATCCATAATGTAAAAATTAATGATATGTTAGGTAGTTATAATGATTTTGGTACTTTTAAAGAAGTAGTTACATCAGGTTGATTAGGTTTTGCCAATGTTGAAATGTGGAAAAGCCCAATGACATATATTGCTATTTTATCATTCCTATATATGGATTTTTTTGATACTACTGGTACTTTGATTATGTTATCAAAAATGACAAAATTTGATAAACATAGTAAAAAATGGATGAATAGAGCTAATATGGTAGATGCTATTAGTACTATTGGTGGAGCAGGCATTGGATCAACCACTGTTACTTGTTTTGTAGAATCCTCAATTGGAATATCAGCAGGAGCAAAAACAGGTTTAGCAAACATTATTACAGCAAGTTTATT
>CASGBP010000082.1 GCA_949299825.1 uncultured Mycoplasmataceae bacterium | reverse complement strand
TTTTTATACGAAATTAAAGATATTAAAAATAAAAAGATTTTAATTATTGATGATGAAAGTGATTATGCTTCAGTAAATATATCTAATAATGATCATTCAGCCGTTTATAAAAAAATAAATGAATTATATTACATGATTTACAATGGTAAATTATTACAAGTTACTGCTACCCCATTTGCTAATATTATGTCAAGAAAATCATTTGATTTAGCATGTGATAGAATTTTTTGTTGAACAAATTGCAGCAACTACACTGGCTTAATTGAATTTCATGAGATTAGGGACAAGGTATATGAAATTGTTGATACAAGTAAGGATGATATTAAAAGTAATAAATACATTTATAATACTCTAAAGTTTTTTGTGTGTTCAATAATAAATAATTGGGATTTTATTTCTAATTTAAAAGATGAAAAAACATGTTTATTTAATATTGATGATGATACTGATATGCATGACACAATCTGTAAAAAAATATATTCATGTCTAGAACATCTTCGAAATAATCGGAGTAGTATTTATGAAAAAGAAATAGTTAAATCAATTGATTATAATACTTTTGAGAAAAGGCTTAAACTTATTTATGATAATTTAGCAATCATTCTTTTTAATGGTGAAAACAAAGATGTAAAAAAGAAAGAATTTAATATTTATGTAGGAGGCATAAAAGTCTCACGAGGGTTTAGTTTTGAAAATTTGATAGCTGAATTAATTTTAAATAGTCCAAAAAGCATAATTTCAGTTGATACCTTATTACAAAGGTGTAGATGATTTGGAACAAGAAGAAAACCATTATTGGATAAAATGAAAATTTTTATGAATCAGAGAATTTATGATGCTCTGGAGGAATCAATTAATTATGTAAATTTATTATCACCACCTGGTGAACACAAAATAGCAGACATTTATAATGCTATTTCTATACTTGATGAGAAAAGTGAAATTGTTAAATCAACTAGTAAGGAGTAATTATGGAAGACAAAAAACAAGCAATAATTCCAGTTTTTGATGGCGAGAGAAAAGGGATAGCAATTGATGCCTATTATTGTGATGTTAAAAAAGGTAATTTGAGTAAAATAAATTATCCAAATTTTAAATATATAGGAGAACAGGATATTCATAACAAAGATACCAATGAAGAAAGAAAATCAGTACATTTTATTGAAATAGTTAATTTACCTGACAATCTAGTTAAAGAAGTAGCAAGCACTATTAATTATTTACTAGATGATAAATCAAAAACTATTGCTGATACAATTGATGAAATTTTTAATTATTTTAAAAAAGTAAAATTTAAAAAAGATATTAAAAGTCAATTATTTGGTGATATTGGAGAAGCTATTTTTATTCTAAAATGTTTTGAACAAAAAATTAACATGATGAAATGTTTGAGAAGAAATGATAATGATTTATATGATTTTAAGACTAATGATAGGTTTATTGAAGTTAAATCTACATCAACCGAAAAAAATGATTTTAAAATGTCTCATGAACAATTGACACAAGCTAAGGACAAAGATATAGTTATTGTAAAATTCAAAACTGTTCAAAACGAAGCAAGCATTTTAGATTTATATGAAAAGATTAACAAACATGAAATATTATGTGATTTATTAGTTGAAAAAAAGAGATTTTGGGAATGAATAAATAGTTCAGTAGAAAAGGATGAATTAAATGATATTATTGATGACTACACTGTGATATTAGATAATTGTCATTTGTCTGTTTTTAAAAAAGAAAATTTGCCAGAGGTAAATGTTATAAACCAAAATGCTTGTAAAAAAATTGAATACACAATTAATTGCACTGAATCTGAGCTTGAAGATATTCAACAATTATATAATTCTCTAACCACTAATCACAATAAATAAATTTATATTACCTTAATATTGTTAAATTAGTAATATATTTTAGTAAAATATAGATGGGGATGTCACGGCTTCGACATGACTGAGTGATTTCCAAGTGCAGTGGGGTCTGCCCCTTATAGCTCTAGGTTCAAATAAATGCAGATGAACAAAAAAATAAAAATGTTGAATTAACTCCTTTTGAAGTTAATCAACTAATGGTATCTAACCAAGTTAATTTAGCTTACTAAATTAATAAACTAGATTTATTATGAGTTATCTATTATAGTAATAAATAATTGAAATAGATATAACTAAGTAAGTTCCTCCTTAATTACTTAGTTGAACTGCATTAAGGAGATTCTAGAAGTAAGTTTGCACTATTTCTTATTCTAGAAACTTAAAATAGTGATAAACTGTAGACCTTGTTAATTGTTCTTTTGTGGAAACGGGTTCGACTCCCGTCATCTCCACCATATGCTAAGTCAAGTGATAAGTAGTATACTTAGATAGTGCAATTCTATCATTAGCTATTTTAGAAAGGTAATGACAATTTAACTATAAAATGTATAATATACATAAGTGTATTTTGTGCATAGGAGAGGATAAATGCCACAAATTGATTTAAAAAGTAAGATATATAAGGTAAAAGAAATTCCGTGAAATGAAACCATTTATATCGATAAAATCATTCTTGATCAAAATTTGTTAAAAATTCACAAAGAAAGAATTGATAAGGTTTTTTCTAATGCTTCACAGGAGATAAGAGATCAACAACTACAAAACATCTTGTTAAGAGATACTTTGTTTAATAAGGCAATGGATATTATTGCACAATGTTATAGTTTTGAAATTCATCCTGATGATGTGAATTTCTTTATTCCTCCATTGAAGGCTAATGTGCCTGAAATTCCAA
>CASGBP010000081.1 GCA_949299825.1 uncultured Mycoplasmataceae bacterium | reverse complement strand
GGTCCAGTAATTGATGATTTATATGATGCTTCTAAATCAAATATTAATTTTTTAAATAAAACCATTAATTCTCAAGATCAATTTTCTTTTAGCGGACTTAAAACTGCTGTTCTAAATTATATAAACAATCAAAAAATGAAAAATCTTCAACTAGATGTTGTCTCAATAGTAAGCAGTTTTCAAAAACTAGTAATAGATATATTAATAGATAAACTTAAATATTATGCATCAATATACCCAAAGGCTTCAATATGTATTGGTGGGGGAGTAAGTGCAAATAAGTTATTAAGACAGAGAGTAATGGATGAATTTATGGATAGAAAAGTTTATATTCCACCAAAGGAATTAGCTAATGATAATGCTGTAATGATAGCAATTATGGCTAATCTATTAACCTAAATTACATATTTATTAATTGCATTGGCAACTTTATTGAATTTATTACTAACAAAAAATTTACAAACCTTTCTAAATTCATAAGATTTTTCCTTAACAGACACAGGTAATCCTACAACTTTAAACATTGGTAAATCATTGTAAGAATCTCCAATGGCAGCTGTTTTTGAAATCGATTTATGCAATAACTTACAAATAATTTTTACTGCATTTCCCTTATCTGAATTATGAGCTACAATTTCATGAAAATATTTTTTTGTTTTAAGAATATCAATAGATTTATTTTGACTTAATTGAGAACAAGTTAACTTTAATTTTTTTCTTGAAAAACTTCTAGAAAAAATGTTTACCTTATATGATTGCATTGTTTGATAACTGTTTAAACTTCTAATATTTCAGGCATTTAATCGGTTAAAAAATGAAAAAAATCCAGCCCCACTAGTTGAATGAATAGTACCTTTTTCAACTCCCATTTTTGTATATGGTACAAAAATTACTTTATTTCGTTTACATGCATGATATATTTCTTTACAATCAGAATTGCTTATCAATCCTTCATAGACAACTTTTTCTTGTTTATCCCTTAAATCATATATGATGTTACCATTTAAACATGCACAAAATTCAATAGGATGTAACAATACACTATTTAATTGATCAATATATTTTTTTGTATTCACATAAGTCTTACCAGTAGCTATTACTACTCTTCCACCTAATTCAGAATAATATCTTAAAGCTAATAGATTTTTTTTAGGTATACGCTTAAAAAAAGATAACAATGTACCATCTAAATCTAGAAAAAGAAGGTCGTAGGTAAGTTGAAGCATATACAAAATTATAACATACTGATAAATTAAAAAATGGTTAAGTATTTTTAACTATTTTTATAGTTAATTCTATTTAAAATATATAATAAAATGGTTTATAAATAAAGGTGTTTTATGCTTAGAGATAATAGTGAAAGGTTATGAAAAGAAGCAAAGGAATGTAATTGTGGTAGGGAAGATTGCAACCCAAGAAATCATAGAATTTGTCCTATTTGTGGAAAATTAATGCTATATGGTTCACACTTTACAAATGAAAAAACTCGTAATAGTGAATATTCTTGAAATATTGATCTAATTGTTCCCAAAAAAGATGGGGGAAGTACAAAGATTCATAATTTAAGAGCAGTTCATATTAAATGTAACCAATCGAGAAAACATAATGATCAATCAAATGAATATATGAAATAATTATTCAACTGTCGCTGATTTTGCTAGATTTCTTGGATTGTCAACATCATTACCCAAAGTGACACTTACATAATATGCAATTAATTGAACAATATATATAGTGGTTAGATAAGAAAAAATACTTTCATCTGCGTAATTATTAATGAAGTAATCGCTATCTTCTAGATAAGGTTTAACACTATCATTACAAATGGCTGCAATCTTACCCTTTCTAGCTATAACTTCTTTCATGTTAGAAAAAGTTTTTTCATCCAACGATGATACCTTACTAACAATTGTAAAAACCAATGACTCTTCATCAATTAAAGAGATTGTTCCATGCTTTAATTCTCCAGCAGGATAAGCATTAGAATTCAAATAACTTAACTCTTTTAGTTTTAGGGCTGCTTCTTGACATATAAAATAATTAAATCCTCTTCCAATAAAAAAAATGTTTTTATACTTGATAAATTCTTTAGCAAAAGATTCTATGTTAAAATTGTCAAAGATTTCATGAGCTTTATATATGGAACTAAATGCTTGATTAATTATGTCTATTGGTTTTAAATCGATGGCATTGTTTAATAGGCCTATCTTAAGTGCTAATAAATTTAATAAAAAGGTTGCAATTGTATATGATTTAGTTGATGCCACTGCATATTCAACTCCACAATTCATATCTATTAAATAATCACTTTCATTTGCTATAGTAGATGTTTTATTATTTGTTATTGCTAATACTTTTTGTTTATGTTGTTTTAATAATCTCAAACATGCAATTGTATCAGCTGTTTCACCTGATTGAGAAATTAAAATATATAAAGTATCTTGTTCATTAAAAAATTTGGCATACCTAAATTCACTAGCAATATAAACATCACACTTAATATCGGAATAATCTTCAAAAAAAACCTTAGCGTTTAACCCAGTATTATAAGCGCTGCCACAACCAATGATTTTAATTTGCTTATACTTTAATAAATCCTTAACCTTGATATTATCAACATTAAAGCTAATATCATTTTTATCATTAATATGTTTTTTTAAACTGGTAATTAATAAATTAGTCTGTTCATTCATTTCTTTTAACATATAAGTTGGGAATCCATTTTTGCTACCATTTTTTGCACTAATATTTAATCGTTTTGATTTTTTGGTAATCTTTTCTCCATCAATATTAAAAAAATCAACATTTTTATTATTGATTACTGCCAACTCCCTATCATTTAAGAATCAAAAATGTTTTTTCCCATCACCAATAGAATTAACATCAGATGATAAAACAAATCCTTCTTTTTTCTTCATAATAACTAGTGGCGCATCCTTGGTTGTTGCATACAATGTATTTGGAATATCCTTGAACATTAGTACTAAGGCATATGAACCTTTAACTTGTTTAGTTGCATATCTAATTGCCTTAATAGGATCATTGGTAGTTTCATATTCATAATCAATTAGTTTAGTAATAACTTCAGTATCTGTTTCAGAATAAAAATCTATTTTTTCATTAATTAATTTTTGTTTTAATTCATTGTAATTTTCAATGATACCATTTTGAACTAAAATAGTCTTCTTACCCATATGTGGATGGGCATTGTTTTCATTCGGTTCTCCATGAGTAGCTCAACGTGTATGGGCAATTGCACAAGTTGAACTAACCTTGTAATCAATTTTTTTTTCTAATTCCATGATTTTACCTTTTGACTTTTTGATAACAATATCATTTTTATTGTTCAAGAATGCTATTCCAGCTGAATCATATCCTCGATACTCTAACTTTTTAAGTACCTTCATAGATTCCTTTATTGCATCATCATCAATAGAAATATATCCAACAATACCACACATAGTTTAAAATAATTATTTTAATTATATGATATATCATATAATTTTATTTAGTAAAGGAGGTTGTCTATGAAATTAATTAAAACTCGTGATGATAAAATTTTGGTTAACAACCTTCTAAAATCAGCAGAATCTTTTAATATTAGTGGTACCTTAAAATTAATAAAAAAAAATCCAGCAAACAAAATTATTGACTCATTAAATCAAATTGAGGATATCAAATATATTATTTTCATTTTAGTAGCAGCTAGCAATTCAAAACAAAAAACTTTATTGTTAGGTTTATCTTTTGATAAGATTGATGAGGTTTTGGCAACAGCTAAAAGTAATGAACTTAAATCTATTTTTAAAGGTTTATGACCTGATCAAATTTTTCAATTAATGGATGAACATAAAGATTTTACAAAAGAAATTTTACTTAATCTTGATAGTGATACCAGAAATGAAGTTAAAAAAATTGCTAAATATGAAGACGACGAAGTTGGACATATAATGAATCCTGAATTTTTAAGTCTTAATCAAAATTGAACAGTTAATAAGTGTCTAAAAATAATTAAACAAGAAATGCAAAACGTTGAACAAGTTAGCTCTTTCTATGTTGTGAATGATGATAATGTACTGAGTGGAATAATAAAATTACATGATCTTTTTTTTGCTGAAAAATACTCAACCAAGATTATTGATATTTGTGACAAAAACCCAATATCAATAACTCACAAGGGTAGCATTGATGAAGTGATTCAGATGTTTGACAAATATACAATTGATACTTTAGCAGTTTGTAATAATAATGGAGTGTTAATTGGCATAATTAAAAACAGTGATATTGTGCAAGCGATTCAAGATGAAACAACAGATGATATTTATAAAATGTATGGTATGAGTGAATTATCTTTTCCATATTTAAGAGCTCCTATTTTAAATATTGTTAAATCAAGAATTGTTTGATTAATTGTTTTGATGATTAGCGCTACAATAACTAGTTTTATTATTGATCGTTTTCAATTACTTGGTGATGAATTAACATCAGGTTTATCAACTCTTCTTTTAGTACCTATAATACCTGTTTTAACTGGAACATCAGGGAATGCTGGTTCTCAATCTTCAGCATCCATAATAAGAGCTTTGTCCATTGGCGATATTACAAATAAAGAGTACATAAAGGCAATAAGAAAAGAATTGCTAGTTGGTTTTTGTATAGGAATTATATTAGCAATTATAAATTTTGTACGTCTAACAATATATTATGCTTGTTTATATAATTCGACAATTGAAGTAAATGGTATTCCTTTGACCGGACTTGAAACTTATACCAAACGAATAATTATTGCAGCATCTTCATCATTAACCTTGTTTATTGCAATTATTTTTTCAAAATTTCTAGGTTCAGCTTTGCCAATTTTGGCTATGAAATTAAGAATTGATCCTTCAGTAATGTCTGCACCAATTCTTGCTACTCTATTGGACATTACAACCACAACTCTATTATTTAGCATTGGCCTTGGAGTTACCTTATTAATATTTTAAGTGAATATGATGTTATAGTTGTGGGTGCAGGTCATGCCGGATTAGAAGCAGCATTTGCTTGTGAAAAAAGGGGTCTAAAAACAGCAATCATAACCTTGCAAGAAGAATCAATTGGTTTGATGCCATGTAACCCTAGTATTGGAGGACCAGCAAAAGGGATTGTAACAAGAGAGATTGATTGCTTAGGTGGATTACAAGCAATAGCTGCTGATTCATGCCAATTACAAATGAAGTTATTAAATACTTCAAAAGGTCCAGGGGTTTGGGC
>CASGBP010000080.1 GCA_949299825.1 uncultured Mycoplasmataceae bacterium | reverse complement strand
GTTAAAAATGGTAAATTGATATTGCTTGGTAGTGTTCGTCCAAAAATTCATTTATATGGTAATAAATACAAAGATGTATATTCTATGTCAATTGATTTAACCATTAGAAAATATTTTGACAGAATATCAAATATTTCTGACTATAATGAAAGAGTAAAAATATGAAATGAGATGTCTGATGAATGAATTAGAGGTACTAATTTTGATGACACAGCATTAGAACATGCAAAAACATCATTTTACTCATGTTCAGATTTTGCTGCTACAATGACTTCAAAAGATGAGTTTAAATATTTGAAGGAACAAATTCTTGAACAAGATTATCTTTCTATAAAAAATGATGAAAAACCTTATTACCCTTTAATAGTTGAAGAGTTTAGAAGATTGAATAAAACAGATTATTATTCAGAACACATTAGAGACATATTAAAACAATTATTTAATATTGAGAGTCTTTCTAATCTTAAAGAATCACTTAAATTGACTGATTGAGTTACCAATATTACAAGGTTTTTTTACACTGGTGATAATATGAGAATTGATGTAGTGCCTAATGATTTTGCTGATTGGGTTTATAAGTCTTTTTATGATAATGATGGAAGATTATTTGAATATGATAATTTAAAGCAGGCAGCAAAAAATTTTTTTATGGCTGCAAATCAACAATATAGAACTCGTGATACCTCATTTTTAAGGGAAGTAGCAAGAAATAATTTGTATGATAATATGTTGTATTCTTTTGGAATTTTTACTAATGATTTTAAACATTGAGATCTTGTTAAAAATCACTTTGAAAGAAATTTTAATGAGTGATCAAATTTTATGAAAGAACTTGAAAAAGATACAACATTATCTAATCAACAGAAGATGTTGTTAGTACAAATTGCAACAGATGAATTACTTTTTTATAAAAATGGCTATGATTCTATTAAGTATGGAGACTCAAAAGTACTTAATATTCCAGAGTTTAATCAGAATTTAATTGTAGGATTTGCTACTACTGGTATACAAGCTTCATCTCCAATTGACATGGAATCATTAATAAAACATACTAGTGATTCAATCGTTCAAACAATTGAATCTGATGAAAAGAAAATGTCTGACTTTTCGGTTATGGTAGGTGAAAAATCAAAATTATTGATTGCTGCGAATGAAACTTCACCACTAACTTTTGATATTGGATCTATTTCATCAGCTATAGTGAATACAAAACTTAATGAAACTAAGACAAGTAGTCCAATTGATTCTGAACAAGATAATGAATCGTTGAGAAATAAAATAGCATCCCAAGAAAAAAGCAAAACAAAATTGCTATTTTCAAAAGTACAAAAAGTTATGAATTACATTGATATTGCTGGTACTGTTATGGGAATTGTTGATATGGGTCTAATGATTCAAAAAATGGTTGCAGCAAGCAAGGAAGCTGCTTGTTCATATAGCTTTAAAGTTGATAATTATGAATGACAATGAAGTGGAGGAACCTACAAATATTCTAGTGGTGGTTTAAGCAGAACAATAACAGATGTTCAAACTGCATCTGCAATGAAAATGAATAGTGCTATTCAAATTAATCATGCTTATGTTAGAGATTCATATTATTACAATGGTAAGTTATATGATGATTCATTAAATGGTAGACAAGAATTACTAAATGATTTTATTTACGAAATAGAAAATGAAACCTTTATACATGGTAATAGTAAAAATACAATTTTATATTCATTTGAAAATACCATAGATGATTACATTGAAACTAATGACATTATTGATAGTGATTTAGGTTTATATAAATCTAAAGCAGATTTATCAAATAGTATTGTAGATGATATTGAAGTTAATAAACAAGAATCAAAATTTGTTTCAACTTCTATCAAGAGTTTTACAGATACATATGGTGGTAATTGAAGTTCAATTAATGGTGTTGCAGCAATTGAAGCGGCAGCAAATAATATAAAAAATAAAATTAGGCCAACTATTATTTCTATGCGACCTAAACTTGATGTTTATGGGAATTTAATATCTGTCCGTGATTTTAATTTACTTCCTGGGAAAAATTATGATACAGAAAAAAATAAAATTATTGCACCTGAAAACAAATTGAAAATTGACCCAACTTTTAATGATGAATCATGATTTATCATAAACAATTCAGCAAATGAATTAAATGATGAAGGTAATTTTATGCAGTCTTCGGCACTAAGAGCAATAGAAAATGCAAAAAATGAACTTGAGAACACAACAAAAAATATTTATAAATCATCAGTTGCTTCTACTAGTGTTTATAATACTAGATCATTACCAACAAGCACTAACTATAGTGAATTAGAAGAAAATGTATTTAATGGATCTAAGTTGTATAAGGTTTTAGCATATTCAAATAAAAATACCACAAAATATTTTGTAGAAGATACTAAAAATAGGAATAACAAAACAGCATATGATAATTTTATAGGTTGAGTTAAACTTAAAAATGGAATTAAATTGGAAGTGGAATATTCAAGAGTAATTGATTACTATTTTTATGATGGTTTATATTTTGATAATATGGAAAGTTTATTATATTACTATGAAAATAAATAATACATGTTTTGCTTGATAATTATGTTCTTGTAGTTAGAACTAATAAAGTTAAATAAGTATGTTAGTGATATAGACTTAAATTATATTTAAAATAATATTCACATATTTAGTCAAATTAATTTTCTAATCTATATAAATAATTAAAATATGAGATTTTATTACTATGTACAAAAACTAGTCAATGGAGAGTTCAAAATTTAAAAACATTGCTATAAATAACTAAATGTTGTTATAATAATCTAGGTTAATAATATTTTAAAGGTTGATGATATGGCTCAAAAAAAGAAAAAGACTAGTTTAAATAAGAAAATCTTCACTTCTAAGCAAAGTTATCATGATGCATTAGAGAAAGAAGATAATAAAATTGAAGCTTCAGAGCAACGGATTGATGAACTTAGGAAAATGTTGGAAAATTATGGATCTAGCAAGACTTCATCAAAGGTTACTACTAATAAGAAAAAGGTAGTTAAACCTAAAATGGTTAATGGAATAAGTGTTGATCAAAAACATACAATTGTTAAGTCTTCAGAGGCAAATAAGTACAATTATCGTACTAGGTTAAATGATTGACGAAAAAAAGCAGGTTACAACAAAAAACCTCATAAATGTTCTAGATGTAATGATGAATGCTATACATCAATTCTGTTAGATAACAAGAAACATATTTGTTATCATTGTTGAATTAAAAAACCAGAACAAACAAAAGCAAAAAAAAGTACAAGTTCTAACAAGTCTGTAAAGACTGTAAAAACAGGATTAAAAAAGAAAACAAATTCAACGAAATCAAAAAAAAAGAAATAGTACCAAGTAAAAATCAAAAAGCGGTTCATAATAAACATAAAAAACCAATTCAAATTGGATATTCTCAAAAAGAGGTAGTAAAATCTATGAGTAACAAAAATATCAAAAATGAGAAGAATTTTGAAAATTTGTATGCTCAAGAAATAGAAACACTAAGAACTGCATTAGAAGTGATTGAGCCTCAAGAACAAAAAGAAATGGTTAAGTGAATTCCAGATATGATTGAACATTTGATTGATAAAAGAATAATTGATGATAAATCAAAAAAATAAGAGAGGGTAAAATGAAAAATATTCATCCAACTATGACAGATACAAGTTTTGAATGTGCTTCTTGTGGAAGTAAGTTTCAAATTAAGACAACTTTAAAAGAAGACAAACATCCTATTGATGTTTGTTCTAAATGTCATCCATTTTACATTGGTAAAGTTGCTAATAAACAATTAAGGGGTAGATCTGAAAAACTTTCTTCTAAATTTGAAGCAGGTAAAATGAACATGAACACTAAAAATGTAAAAACTCAAAAAGTTAGAAAATCTAGAGAAAACAAAGGATTTGAATCACTTTAATCTATATTGATTTAGATAAGATTATTGAGGTTTATTGTGGATTACAATTTAAAACTATATCAAGCTCTAGAACGAGTTTATGATAAAAATCAACAATTACAGAAAGAATTGGAAGATTCATCTATTAGCGTTAATAGAATGACTGAAATCAATAAGCAAATTAAATCTAGCCAAAAGTTGGTTGAAAAGTTTTTGATATATAAGGCAAAAATAAACGAGTTGTTAGATGCTGAAAAAATTATTAATAGTGAAAAAGATGTTGAAATAATTGGTTTGGCGAAAGAAATTATTGTAAAAAACAAACCATTTATTCCTGAATTAGAACAAGAGCTGCAAATTTTATTATTACCAAAAGATCCAAATAATGATAAAAATGTAATTGTTGAAATGCGTCCTGCAGCTGGTGGAGATGAATCATCGATCTTTGTTGCTGATTTATTTGAAACATATAAGAAATTTGCTGATTTACATGGATGAAAAATTGAAGTATTAGATATTGCAGTTCAACCTCATGGATATGACTATATATCTTTTCAAATTAGTGGTGATGAAGTTTATTCAAAAATGAAATATGAATCAGGTGTTCATAGAGTTCAAAGAGTTCCTGCCACAGAATCAAAGGGTAGAGTTCATACTTCTACTATTACAGTAGCAATATTACCTGAATTAGATGAATTAGATATTAAGATAAATAAGTCAGACATTAGAGAAGATACTTATAGAGCATCAGGGGCAGGAGGACAACATGTAAATAGAACTGAATCAGCAGTTAGACTTACTCATGTTCCTACTGGTATTGTTGTAGCTTGTCAAGAAGGTAAATCTCAACATGCTAACAGAGAAACTGCAATGAAAATGTTAAGAGCAAAGATATGAGAACATGAGGAAGAGAAAATTAGACAAAAACAAGCAAGTGATAGAAAGGAACAAGTTGGTACTGGTGAGAGATCAGAGAAAATTCGAACATATAATTATCCTCAAAATAGAGTAACTGATCATAGAATAGGTCTAACATTGAATAAGTTAGATATAATCATGCAAGGAGAATTAGATGAAATTATTAATGCATTAATCACTGATGAACAAACAACATTAATGGTTAATTTCAAGCTTTAATAATATAATAAGTAAGGCAATGACATATTTAGAATTAGTAAGTGAAAAAGAAAGAATATTAAAAAGGCATGGGTTAAATACAAATGCCATTTTTCAGTTTTTGTATAGCATAAATCCTCAAATTAAAGATTTATTAACTTTTTCTAACTTTGTAAATGATGAAGTACCACAACGAATTATTGATAAGGTTAATGAATATATGGATTGTTATATTAATAAAAAAATGCCATTACCATACATTACTCACACTTGTTATTTTTATGGAAGAAATTTTAGGGTTAATGACCACGTTTTTACACCTAGAAATGAAACAGAAGAGTGAGTGGATATAGTAATAGGTATTTTGCAAAATGAAATACCTTTAAAAATTCTTGATTTATGTTGTGGAACAGGGGTTATTGGATTAACTATTAAATCTGAGCTTCCGATGTCAAGATTAACTTTAGCTGACATTGATAATGAAGCTTTAAAAAACACTATACAAAATGCTAAAGACAAAAGTTTAGATGTAAAAGTAATTCAATCAGATTTATTTTCTAATATTGATGATTCTTATGATGTCATTCTTTTTAATCCACCTTATATTGATTATGATTATCCTGTTGATGAATCAGTGTTAAAACACGAACCTTATAATGCAATTTTTTCAGCTAATAGAGGAATGTTATATTATGAATTATTTTTTCAAGAGGTGGCTAAACATTTAAATAGAAGGTATTTATTAGCTGTTGAAATTGGTTTTGATTTGGCAAGTGG
>CASGBP010000079.1 GCA_949299825.1 uncultured Mycoplasmataceae bacterium | reverse complement strand
TTTTAATAATATTTTTTTTAACCTAGATCTATTTTTTATAGTTATGTTTAATGATAATTTAAGTCCATCTATTTTTTTATAAAAAGTTAGTTTTTCAAAATCAACATCGCTTAATTCATAAATATTAAAAACTAGATTCTTTTTATTTATGCTCGTTTGATTTAAAAAATTTAAATATTTATATTCCCCTTTCTTAAAATCATTGTTTAAATAACTACCATATACTATTTGTCTATTAAATACATTTTTTTTTATATCATTAATAACTGATGAACTTCTTGCATATATATAAAAATATGTTATTGATTTTCAAAATGTTTTTGAAAACCTTAACTCTCTTTGCACTTTGTATAAATGATAAATCAAATTATATTGTAATAAGTATCGAATATATTTATCCTTAGTTAAATTTGAAGATAAGAAAATCACACTTGGAATAATTTGAAACATTATCCCATTAATATATCGTCTGTATTCTTTGGTTAAAAAAAGATCATTTTTATTTAAATTATCAAATAGGTGTTTTACATTAGCATAAATATCATCTATTTTTTTAAAGCATAAATCATTAAAGAAGGTTATATTTTTTTCTAACAAATCATTTGCTGGTTTATTTTTTCAATAATTATAAACAACTTGATTGATGCAGGTAAATTTACTTGTAGATAAATACAAAAAGGTCATAACCCCAAAATCCTCAAAAACCCTACCTTTTATAAATCTAATATTTTTGCTATCAAAATATGATTTTTTTATGATACATCCTCATGGAGGACATATGTTAGACTTGATATAATGTCCACTACTCATATTGCTTACATACCTAGAAGTAGGAATAAAAGGGATGGTAATAATTTTTTTGTGATAAATAATTTTTGTTTGTCCAACAACTATATCTTCATGTCCGTTCAATGAATTGGTAACAAGTAATTCAATTGCTTTTTTTGGTAAAGTATCATCTATATCTAAAAAAGAAAAATAATATCCGTTGGCTTTTGAAATTAAGATATTTCTAGTTTCACCAATTCCTACATTTTTTTGGTCATATATTTTTATTCTTTTATCTTTTTTTTGTCATTCTTTTAACCTGTTTAATGAATTATCCTTTGATCCATCATTAATTACTATTATTTCCAAATTTTGGTATGTTTGGTTAATGCATGATTCTAAACATCTATCAACATATTTTTCTCCATTGTAACATGCAATTAAAATAGATACTAACATTTGTTTATTCATGATTTTAATATTATAATTCAAATATAAATATGTTTATGATTAAACATATTTAAACTGTATAATATTAAAGTTGTTATGCTTATTTTATTAACCTTATATTTTTTATTTTCTTGTATTGGTCAATCATTTATTAATTATCTGCATCCTCAGTCAAAAAAATCTTCTATTATTTGAATTTTATATGCCTTAAGTGGTTTTCAATTAATTAATATTTTTATTGTTGCAATTATGGATCCTACTACTATATTAGTTTTTAGTTATTCATTAGCTTATTTTTTATGTTTAATCATTACAACAGGAATTTATTTTGGTTATTGGATTTGAAAATTTAAAGACAAAATAAACTTTGAACTCATAAAGGCTTTTTTTATAAAATACTGGTTATTGTGACTAGCAATTTTTATTTTTATTTTTTTAACAATTTTTACTAGAAATTATTTTACAGATACAGGCTATTATATTTGAATATCAAGTCAATTTAATTTAAACAATGTTGTACCTAGTTTTAATGATGAATATCGGTATGCTGCAAGTTACTACTTATATGGCGCTTTTAGTAATGAAATACTAGGCGGAGTAGCAGTAATGTATAACTTGATTACACCACTTTGCTTTTTTCTAGTCCTAATATATTATTTGGATGCTTGACTAAATAATATTCATAATCAAACTAAATATTTGTGATTAATTAAGGCTTGTTTTTATGTTGGATTGGTTTTATTTTGTATTTTCTTAAACCCTTTTATAATTTCTGGTAATTTAATTATTCAA
>CASGBP010000078.1 GCA_949299825.1 uncultured Mycoplasmataceae bacterium | reverse complement strand
TTAGGATTGTTAGTAGGTAAGCTGTAATTCTGAAAACATTAATTGATCAACATATGTTTTTGTAATACTTATCTTGAGTGAAAATTGTAATCACAGGAGATATTAAATGAGTAGATATACAGGAAGTATATATAGAAAATCTAGAAGATTAGGGTTTTCTTTACTAGAAAATAACAAGGAATTTTCAAAAGGAAAAAAAAGAACTTATGCACCAGGTCAACATGGTAATAGAAGGGCAAAATTATCAGGTTATGGTGAACAATTGCAAGAAAAACAAAAATTAATGTTTATGTATGGATTAAATGATCGTCAATTTAGAAGATTATTTACAATTGCAAGAAAGAAACAAGGAATCTTAACCTTGAATTTATTACAGACTCTTGAATCAAGATTGGATTCACTAGTATTTAGAATGGGTTTTGCAACAACAAGAAGAGCTGCTAGACAATTAGTAACTCATGGGCATATTTTGGTTAATAATAAAAAAGCAGCTATCCCTTCAATGCTTATTAATGTAGGATCAGAGATTTCTTTAAAATCAAAAATGGGAAGCAAGTTAGAAACTGATAAAATGATTGTTGCACCATTTGTAACTGTTGATAAAAAGACATTAAAAGGAACCTACACTAGATATCCAGAAAGAGAAGAATTGCCTGAAAATATTAATGAATCATATGTAGTTGAATGATTTAAACGTTTAGTATAGTATCATGAATAGCAACAATGACTTTGTTATCGTTATCAATATTAGATGCGAGTTTGAAACATTCAAGGATTTATTAAGACAAGCTAACATAGAATGAATTTCAATTAAAGAGGATAAACTGAAATTTTATTATGATGAATTAACAATATGTATTCTTGATACTAATCTAAATAGACAAGAATTCTTTGATAAAATCAACAGTTATCCTAAAATAAAAAGTGAAATTAATGAAATTCAGTTTTGTAAAAAGGAAGAGGAGAATTAAATGGCTACAATCATACATGCAAAAGACTTAAGAGAAGGAAATGCTTTTTTTTATAAAGATAATTTGTACCAAGTTATTGAAAATTCTTTTAATAAGACAGCTATGCGTGAAGGAATTGTTAAATGTAAAGTAAAAAATTTACGAACCGGTGCAATAACCATTGAAGTTTTAACTGGTGAAAAATTAGAACAAGCAATTTTATCTAATGTCAAAATGAGTTACTCATATAACGAAGGATCGAATTATGTTTTTGTAGACAATGAAACTTGAGAACAATTAGAAATACCTATGAATAAATTAGAATGAGAAAAAAATTTTCTAGTAGAAGGTTCAGAAGTAAATGTTTTAAAATATGAAAACGAAATATTAGGTATTTCTCTACCAGATCAAGTAACACTTGTTGTAAAAGAAGCAGAGGATGCTGTTCAAGGTAATAGTGTAACTAATGCTCAAAAAAAAGCATGATTAGAAACAGGTTGAGAGATACAAGTTCCACAGTTTATTAAATCAGGAGAAAAAGTTATAATTGAAACCAAAAATGGTAAATATATTTCACGAGGTTAATTAGTTAAGGTCGTCTTTGAAATGCTAGAAGTTCAGTGAAAAAAGAGAATAAAAATTTTTGAATTTATTTATGCTCATTTGGTATGTGAAAATAATTGTAATCAAATGGTAGAAAAATTCATTGATGAAAACCCTGAATTTGATGCAGATTTTTTAAAAGTAATTGAATATATAAGTGAAAACATTGACAATATAATAAATGATTTGAAACCTTTTATTGCAAGTAATTGAAGTTGAGAAAGAATATCCTATGTTGATAAATCAATTTTAATATGTGCAGTTGCTGAATATCGAGTATTAGAAACTCCGCGAAATATCATTATTGATCAAGCACTAATAACAGGAAGAAATTACAATATTGATGACTCATATAAATTTATTAATCCTATTCTTGAAAAGGTACTTAAATAATGCATAAATTTTTTGCCAAAAAAATTATAAACAATATCATATCCTTTTTTGAAATTGATGAAAATCATATACTTAAAGTATTAAGATTTAAAGAAGGAAAAGAGATAATAGTAAATTATGAAAATTGTCAGTATTTAGCCAAGATAATTGATCTTAATCCATTAAGAGCAGAAATTATTTCAAAAATTAAAAATAAGGAAAATAATTTTATATTAAATGTATTTATAGCATCAATTAAAATCCCTAGTATGGAAATAGCTATTAAAAAATCAGTTGAACTTGGAGTTAATAATTTTTACATTTTTAATAGTCAATATAGTCAAGGGAATATTAAACATAATTTCAAACGATATTCAACCATTATTCAAGCGGCTAGTAAACAATCAAATAGAAGTAATTTAATGAGCATTAAACAACTGAACGATTTAGAATTAAATGATTTATTAAATGAAAACGATATAAATTTTTTAGCTGATCTAAATGATGAACAAAATTTAGATATTAAACCAATGTTAAATCATAGAATAAAAAAAATAGGAATCATTATTGGACCAGAAGGGGGATTTAATAATGTTGATTTAAATGTATTAAAAAAACATAATACATATATAATTAACTTAACAAACACAATTTTAAGAAGTGAAACTGCCTTAATTTATGCAATTTCTATCATTGATTTTTTAATGAAAGGAAACACTAAATAATGAAAAGATATTTAAATTATGTTTTGATACTTTCAAATGTTCTTGTTTTTATTGGTATAGTAATTGAATTAGGGTTGTTTTTAACTTGAAAAAAATCACTAGATCTTGGTGATTCAAGTATTGATATTAAAAATCCAATTAGCCAGCCTGAATTAGCTCAAATGCTATTACAAATTGTTGCTATACCAATTTGTTCTATGGTTGCTAGTTGTGTTGTTTTAGTTTTTTATCAATGGAAAGTTAGCAAAATAATAAAAGATAATAATGATGTTTTTAATATTAAAATCTTAAACACTATTAAAATAGTTGCTTATACAAGCATAATTAATTTCTTAATAACTGGTTTATTGGGAATGGTAGCTTGTTTAATGACTGGATATGATTGAAATGCTAGATTGGTTTTAATGAGTGTTGCAATTGGTTTTAGTGGAATTTTTGGATTAATTATTATTGGTTTTATTAGTTATTTAAATTTAAGAATGGGGTTTGAAGAAATTAAAAAAAATAATGACAAATTAGAAAAAAATAATGAAACAACAAAATCTCAAAGTAAAAATAGTCCAAAAATAGATGAGAGAGCAACTTCAGGAAGTTTTTAATGATTAATAATTTATATAAAACATTTGCTATTCATACCTTAGGATGCAAAGTTAATTTATATGAATCTGAATCAATTGCAAATCAATTAACTTCAATCGGTTTAATTCAAGTCGATTTTACAACTAAAGCTGATATTTATATAATTAACACTTGTTCTGTAACCAATGCAGCTGATGCTAAATCTAGAAATATGATTTCTAGAGCAAGAAATAAGAATAAGGATGCTTTAATAATGGTTGCTGGATGTTATAGTCAAGTTGCAAGCGATGAAATTAGTAAAAAACTAAAAGTTGATATTATTATTGGTAATAAGTTTAAAAATAATATTACATCTCTTATAGAAGAATATTTAGAAAATAAGAATAATACCTTAATTAAGATAAATAATTTGCTAATGGAAGATGAATTTGAGGACATAAAATTAGATAATTATGAATCAAAAACTAGAGCATTTATAAAAATCCAAGATGGTTGTAATTTCATGTGTAGTTATTGTTCAATACCTTTTACAAGGGGTAAACAAAGATCTGCTAGTAAACAGAAAATAATTAATGATATAAAGCAATTTGTTGCAAATGGTTTTAGGGAAATAGTTTTAACAGGAGTAAATACAGCTGGTTATTTAGATAAGGATGGTAACAATTTTTATGATTTATTAAAATCAATAAATAAAATTGATGGTGATTTTAGAATACGAATTTCTTCACTTGAACCCTTTCAAATAACTGATGAAATAATTGAATTAATAACAAAAAATAATAAACGGTTTTGTAGGCATTGGCATATTTGTCTTCAATCAGGATGTAACAAGACATTAAAAAACATGAACCGTAAATATTCAACTATTCAATTTGAAGAGTTAATTAATAAAATAAGATTAATTGATCCTTTAGTTAGTATTAGTACTGATATTATTGTTGGTTTTCCAAGTGAAACAATTGAGGATTTTGATGAATCTTATAATTTTATAAAAAATATACAATTTTCTTTTTTACATGTTTTCCCATATTCAAAAAGAAGGAATACAGCCGCTAGTAGAATAAAGGATATTAATAATCCAAAAATAAAAAAGCAAAATGAACAAAAAATGCTAAATCTTTCTAAGGAATTGAAGAAATTGTATCTTAAAAAATTCATTAATCAAGAAATTGAAGTATTATTTGAAAAATATGAAAATGGATATCTTATTGGTAAGAGTTCTCAATATTTTGAGGTTTGTTTAAAATCAAATGACAAGAAATTATTGAATCATATAATAAAACTTAAAGTTAATAGTTGTTTTGGAGAAAATTTAGTTTGTGAGTTAATAAAATAAAAATGAATGCATACACATTCATTTTTATTACTATATGATTAAAAAACTAAACGGAGAGATAAAGTTATTTCAAAATTCTTTGATATACTTTAGGTTCTGCCATAGTTGCTAACATAATTGCTTTAATTGAATGCATACGATTTTCTGCTTCTCTAAAAGCAATATTATATTTAGATTCAAATACTTCGTTTGTAACTTCCATTTCACCATTCTTAACTAATGGATATTTACTTCCATATTCCTTTGCGACTTTTCTTGCAAATTCAGTTCTGTTATCATGAAATGCAGGTAAACAGTGTAAGAATTTAACAGTTGATTTAGCAGCCTTTATCATTTTCATATCAACTTGGAAATTCTTTAATTCACCAATTCTTTTGTCAAATAATTTGAAATCTTCTCCAAGTGAAACTCAAACATCTGTATAAATGAAATCAGCATCTTTTGCAGCCTTAATCTTATCATCACAATATGTAATACTTCCACCAGTTTGCTTACAAATAGCATCAAGTTTCTTTATTAATCCAGGTATCATTTCCTTCTTGTAGCTCATTGGTCCACAAAGTACACAATGCATTCCTGCAAAGGCACAAGCAGCTGCTTCAGAGTGACCCATGTTATTCTTGTAATCACCAATAAAGATGAATTTTTTACCTTTTAATTTTTTGAATGATCCAACTTCTTCTACCATTGTCATTAAATCGGCAATAATTTGAGTAGGATGTTCATCATCAGTTAAACCATTTCAAACTGGAACTCCAGAATATTTAGCTAAGATATTTACATATTCTTGACTAAATCCCCTAAATTGAATTCCATCATAAAAATTACCTAAAACTTTTGCAGTATCTTCAATTGATTCTTTTTTACCATAATTTGAACCTTGAGGTCCGATATAAGAAACTTCCATTCCCATATCATATGCTGCAACATCGAATGAACATCTTGTTCTAGTTGAATCTTTTTCTCATAATGTTACAATGTTTTTTCCAAACAATCATTCTTTTTGTTTTCTAACATTTCCAGCCTTCTTATCTGCTTTAACTCTTAAAGAAAGCTCAACAAGATATTCAACTTCCTTAACTGAAAAATTTTCAATTAGAGAATCCAAACATCTTCCCTTTAAATTAATTGGTTTTAAAGGGGCAAATTTAACAGTTTTTTTGCTACTTTTACTAGCACTAGCCATAATAAAACTTATCCTCCAAAATACTTAAGCACTAAATTCATTTTAGTACTACATAAAAGATTATATAACTAATGACGAATTTTAAAAAATAAAAATTATTTTTTTATTAATCTTGTGATTCCTTTAAGTCTTTTGCTAGTTCTTTATCAGCTAAACCTTCTTCATATAATTGTTCAATTTTATTCTTTTTAGATCTAGTTTTAATAGCTCTAGTTTTTAAAGGCGCAGAAACTTTTGGTTTTGAATATGATGGTTCATAATTCTCACTAGCAAATTTTGCAGTTTTACGATTTTGTAAATTATTACTAATTTCCTTTCTTAATTTTTCAGTAGTATTTCTTGTTGGTTCATGGCTATTCATAAATTCATTATTTTTTCTATCTTGTTGATCATTTGAATGATTTCTAAACTTACGATTTCATAAACTCTTTTTAGGTGCATTATCATGATATCTATAATCCATAGTTGGGTTTGAAGGTTTCTTATTGAAATCAAATTCTTCCTCTTCAGTTTCAAATAATTCATCTGTAGAGACATCATTTAATATTGAATTTAAAGTAGCATCTTGTTTACTTTCAATATCATCCACATTAATTTCACTAGTTTTAGTTTTGTAAATATTCTTTATTCTCTGATCCTGATTATCTTCTAATCCCAATTCTTCTGAAAGAATCATTCTAGTAAAACCATTGTTTGCAGAAGTATCATTTGATTGAGATTTGAAATCAAGATTACTAGTACGATTAGGATCATAAATACCAGTTGGATCGTTCTCCTTAATTAATCGTTGAGCTCGTTCATAATTTTCAAACACCTTATTTTGCAAATCCACAGATAATTTAATAAAGTCAGGTGATTTTATTTGTTTTTCAAGTTGCTTTCTAATGATATAAGTATCAATTAAATCCTGAATGATTTCATCGTCATCATCATACTTTATAGTACTTTTTACTAAACTAGGATTTGCATATGAATGAGATGACATATGTTTTTGTTGATTTGATTGATGTAATTTAATCTCTTGAATCAAATCATCAGATTGCAATTTTAATTCTTGAGTTTTAGTTCTTAATTCTGTTTCTGGAAAATTGCTCAACCTTTGACTTTGATATTGTCTATTATTTCTATCAAAAACTTTGTCAAATTCAGTAGAAATAGATGCTGTATCAAATTTATTTCTTGTTGTTTTTTTAATATTTTGAAAATCATCTTGCTTTGCTGTCCTATTATAAAAACTACTCGAAGGATTATTATCATTTCAAGAAGAAGAACTTAAGGATAAGGAAAGTTCACTATCTAAATCAAAAGCCTTAGTTTTGTTATCAATTGTATTTATATCGATTGATTTTTGGATTTTAATACTATTATCATTTGCTATTTTTTGTTGATCTATTTCAATAAAACGTTGACACAACTCTTTTCTAACTAAAGGATCATTAGATGACATAATTAATGTAATATTGTATTTATTCAAATATTCATGAAAAAAATTTAAAATAGCAATTTGTTTATTTGTGCTACCTAATCCGACTAAACTTAAATTATCAAGAAACAATATTCTTGGTTTAATGGTAAGCAAAAAAAGTAAATTAAATAATTGTTTATCTTTATTTGTAAGCTTTAACATACTTGTTTCAAAAACTGAATCAATACCTAGAAAATTGGCTATTTCCAAAATCTCATTTTGGTTACTTTCAATTATTGATTCCTTTTTAAATAGTGCATATATAACTTCAATAGGTTTTACATCTTTTGAGAAAATATTAGCAAAATTTCTATGACCAAAAATATATTTTCTATTACTATCATTAAACTTTGAAAAAGTAATATCACCTGAAGCACATCTTGAAGCACCTGATAAAACATCTACTAATTTTTGACAAGCTAAAAATTCATTATCAGATTTTGAATAAATACAAGTATTTTCACCTTCATTAAATTCAAGATTTACATTTCTTAACAAAGGTCTTCCATCATTATCATTAACTTTGACATCAACTAAATTGATAATTTTATTCATTTTTTTACCTCCTGTTTTCCTTATCAATCTTCTTATATAAGTATAATTCAGAATTTTCCTCTAGGAGATTCTTTGTTTTTTCTTTCAATAACATATTGCTGTTATTATTAAAAATTAACTCATTGATTTTTTCTTGATTTTTCTTTGAGCAAGTTATTTCAACCATATGTAAGAAACTTTCAATTGTTTTGTCATTTTCTCTAATAGCATATGATTTTAAAAGCTTATTTAGGAAAATAGCAATGGATTTAAAAGCAGTGATTGCAAAAGTCATTTCTTTAATCATTCTATTAATTTCACCAAGCACTACATCATAAACCTTTTGAAAACTAACCTTATTTTGTTGATTTTGATCATAAACATATTTTAAGTAGAAATCAACTAAACAAAAAATGATTCAATGATTTAAAGAATTTTGTAATGAATCTTTTTGATAAGTTATACTTTCATCTTCCTCAATTTTTTGTTCTTGTTCTTTATATCATTTATAGATATCATCAAAAGATAAACAAAGATTCTCAAGAAACCAAAAGCTATTTTTTACCTTATTATCAGTATTTATTTCTCAATTAATTTCAACATTTTCATTATTAACTTCTTCTGCAATCAAGATTGTATTTGTTAAACTTGTAATTCATTCTTCAAAATTCAAAATAGATAAATTTTTACTTGCAATTCTAAATAAGTAAGGTTCATAATAAACTTCTGATTGCTGTGCCTTATAATTGGTCACTTTAATCATATTTAAAATAAAACCAGCTCTAAAAAAAGAACTCATGAAAATATCACGATTGTTGTATCAAACATTATTTGGAAAATCCAATTGAGAAATTTCAGAAAATTCTTTTTCTAATTCAGTTAATTTCTTTTCCTGTCATTGTCTAATTATAATTTCATCATTTATTTTAATTTCTTGACCACTAGAAGTATATTGCAATAAAGAACTAACATTTAAAGTTTCAATTATCTTCACAAAATATTTATAGTTAACTTCTAATTGAGTTGCATCTTGATGTAATTCTCAAGAATCATATATTTGTTTATTGTACATTTATTCCTCTAATCTCATATATATAAAATATTATAATAAACTATTTCATTACTGTTTTTACTAATTCTTCAAATTCCTTAGGATTATTAATAGCTAATTCAGATAACATTTTTCTATTAATTGATATATTTTTCTTCTTTAGAGCATTAATAAATTGAGAATAAGTAAAACCCATTTGTCTCACTGCAGCATTAATTCTTGCAATTCATAATTTTCTAAAATCATTCTTCTTTTTTCTACGATCATTATATGAATATTGAGCAGCACGAATTACAGTTTGCTTTGCAATTCTAAAAGAAGTGTGTCTTGTTCCTCATGAGCCTTCAGCTCTTTTTAATCATCTTTTTCTACGTTGTCTTGTTACATATCCACCTTTTACTCTCATATTAATCTCCTATTAAATACATTGGTCATATCTTTTGTGGTCAGCTTTATGAACTAAACCTGATTTTCTTAAATGTCTTTTTTGTTTTGTTGTTGAACCGATTTGCATATGATTTCTATTTGCATGTCTTCTTTTTAACTTACCTGAACTTGTTCTTTTAAAACGTTTTGAAACTGAACTCTTAGTCTTTTGCCTAATTTTCATAATACCTCCTATTTCTTTTTGTTGGGAATTATAATAGTTTCATATTTGTAATCATTTATCTTTTTTTTGTCTTGTTGTATTTTGCCAACGTCACCTATCATGGCAAGAAATTTATTATGTACTGCATCGATATATTCAGTTTTTGTAACCATTCTACCCATTGCCACAACCATAAAAACAACTCTATCACCAGATTTTAATCATTTGATAGCATTATTTGCTTTTACCTCCAAATCATGATCACTTATCAAAGGTTTAACCTTAATTTCCTTTGATTTCATAATATTCTGATTTTTTCGATTATCACGTTCTTTTCTTTTTTGGTCATATTTGAACTTACTATAATCAAGTATCTTGGCTATACCCACATTATTCTTGTAAGAAATCAAAACTAGATCAAGATTTTTTTTCTGTGCCAATTCTAATGCATCTTCTTTTTTGAAAGAACCTAAATTATTACCTTTGTCATCAATTACAAGAAACTCTTTTAAATTAATAGATTCATTAATTGGTATTTGAGTCTTATTGGAACTCATTAAAACTCCTATAAAATTCTATGTATAAAGAAAACCCTGTATAAACAAGGCCTCCCTAATCAATATTAAACTAATAACTATGATTAAAGCCCTAAACCTACAATCATAATGACTATCAGGTGAGATAAACTACTTTCTTTATACAAGGAAATTTTACCATATTAATTTTTACTTTAAACTTTAATTTTAAAACATTTACAATAATTTTTGTACAAACACTCATTTAGCTTTTGTATATCCATATTCCTTATTTTTGCAATTGTTTCGTTAACATATCTAACATAATTAGGTAAATTAGTTTTTCCTCTAAATGGTACAGGAGTTAAAAAAGGAGAATCTGTTTCAGTTAATAGAAGTTCTAGTGGCACATGCTTGATAATTTCTCTTAACTCATTTGCATTCTTAAATGTAATAATTCCTGAAAAAGAAATATAACATCCTAATTTAATATATTCTTGTGCATCATTTAAATTACCTGTAAAACAATGAATAACAATTCTTGGTAAATTTTTTTTAGCTTTTAAAAATTCTTGGATTTCCTTATGAGCTTCTCGAACATGAAGAATTAATGTTAGATCATATTTAATTGCTAAATCAAATTGTTTGTTTAAAAAAAATAATTGTTCATTATAATCATTGTTTCCATAATAGAAATCTAAACCTGTTTCGCCAATTGCAATAATTTTATCTTTATTTTCTAAATATAATTTTTCAATTAATTCAACATCTCTCTCAGTATGATTTATTACTTCATTTGGATGAATTCCAACAATAGCAAAAAAATTTTCTCTTAAGTTTGCTATTTCAATTGCTTTTGTTGAATCTTTAAGAGTTGTACCTACTATATTTAAAAATTTCATATCCTGTTCTATTTCATTAACATAGTTTGATAAATCATTAATGTATGGTTCTATATTCAAATGACAATGAGTATCAATATAATATTTCATCTTTTTTACTAACCTAACTTACTATACAAATCAGATATATATTTTCTTAATGATTCGTCTTTCTCTAATTGTTTTGATATTTTTTCAACACCACTCATTATAGTAGTATGATCTCTATTTGAAAATAATTTACCTATTTCAACATAACTCATATTTAATTTATCTCTTAATATATACATACATATATGTCTAACATTAACTAAACTTTTAATTCTAGATTTTCCTCTAACTAGTTCCTCTTTTACAGAAAACCATTTACAAATAGTAGCAATTATTATCTCAGGATTGATTTTTATATCTAGACTTAGATTTATAGTAGAATTTTGATCAATAAATTTTTTTACGATATCCTTGGTAATTATGTCATTAGAATTAAGGTTTTGAATTGCATAAAAACTAATTTGATTTATAAAACCTATCAATTTTCTTAAATCATTATTATAGTATTTGACAATTTCAGAAATAGCTTCATCATTAAACATAATAGAAGGAGAATCCTCACTTATTTTATTCATAATTATTCTTTTTAGTGCTTCAACTTCTGGTTTATTGATTTTAATAGTTAAACCTGAATTAAATCTAGAAACCATTCGTTCCTCTAATGAATCAAGAGAATCTGGACTCTTATCAGAAGTTATTACAATGTGTTTATTTCTTTTAACAAGATTATTAAAAATTGAAAAAAAGATTTCATTGGTTTTTTCTTTACCTGATAAGTATTGAATATCATCAATTAATAATAAATCAATTGAATTATAATAGTCTTTTAGTTCTTCAATAAAGTTACTTCCTTTTGATAGGGCAGAAAAAACATCTCTTACAAATATATCTGATTCAATGTATTTGACTTTTTTATTTGGATATCTATCAGCAAATAAATTTCCTAAACCAATCATCAAATGGGTTTTTCCTAATCCTGTTGATCCATGAATAAAAAGTGGGTTATATGCATGACCAAGTTTATTTGAGATAGCACAAACAGCATTATAAGCACTTCTATTAAATTCCCCAACAACAAAATTATTCAAAGTGTAATCTTTAATTAGTCCAGAATCGTCATTAATAAATGTTGTATCCACAATATCCTTGTCAAATCTGACTAATTTTTTTTCATCGGGCAATAAAAATTCAATCTTTATATTTGCTTGTAATTTATCTCTAATAATCTCATCAATTTTATCCTTACAATCATTTACTAAAATGCTCTTTGCAAAAATTGATGGTACAGAAATAGATAAGACATTATTGTCAAATCCAATAATATTAGTAGGAACTATACAATTATCATATACATTCTTATTTGTAAAAATAGGCTCTAGAGATAAAATTACCTCTTTTCATATTTTTGATAATTCATCCTTATACATGCAAATATTATAGTATATAAACAAAAAACTAAAGGGTTAATTATTTTTTAACTTCATTAGTTTTACTTGACATAGATGAAGTAGTGCTTGTTTTATTTGGCATCATCATAGCTGCAGGTTTATTAATGTAATTGTTATTATTGTTATTTGCAATTGTTTTTCCTGCTTGTTCAGCTTCTTTACGTAATTTTTCTTTTCTTGCATTAATAAATTTTCAAGTAAAGTAATAAGATAAACCAAATTCAATTGTTCCTAAAATACTAGCAACAGCAAGTGTAGTTATAATAGTCCCAGCAACAAAGCCAATATGTTCAATTTCGTATTGAGTTGGATTATTTTTAACTTCATCAAAATTAACATTATGAATTTTTGCCAAACCAAAAAGACAACCTAACCCAGCACCTGTAAACAATATTGAAGATCCTAATAATGAATAAAATATAATAGTTTTAGTTCTTAATTTCATATTTTCACCTTTAAAAGTCACTACTCTTGTAGTATTATACTATAAATATATTACAATTTTAGTTGATGGGGAAGTATGTTTAATTCAAAAATTAGTGGTATTGTTGCTAAATCTATGGCTAAGAAATTAGCTAATAATACTATCAGTGAAGATGATATTAGTGAAGTGATTAGAGAAATAAGAATTTCTCTAATAGATGCAGATGTTAACTTAGCTGTTGTTAAGAAATTTATTAATAGTATAAAAGAAAAAACTATTGGTCAAATTATTGGCAAAGATTTTTCACCTTCTGATTTTGTATTGAAAGTAATTAAAGATGAATTAGTAGAGATTTTGGGTAAAAATGAAAAAACAATTAATTTCAAACAAAAGATTAATAAAGTCATGATGGTAGGTCTACAAGGTTCAGGTAAAACTACCACTTGTGCAAAACTTGCAATGTATGCAAAAACAAAGGAAAAAAAGAATCCATTATTAGTTGCATGTGATATTTATAGACCAGCAGCTATTGATCAGTTAAAACAATTAGCCGATCAAAATAAAATTGATTTTCTAGAAAAAGGAACTCAAGATCCAGTTTTAACAGTCAAAGAAATTGATGAAATAGCAAAAATAAAAAATAATGATTTTATTATTATTGATACTGCCGGTAGATTACAAACAGATGAAAAATTAATGAATGAATTAGTTGAAATAAAAAAAGTTCTTAATCCAGATGAAATATTGTTGGTAGTTGATGCAATGAGTGGACAAGATATTGTAAATGTAGCAAAGGAATTTAATGATAAATTAAAATTGACAGGAATTGTAATTACTAAAATGGATTCAGATGCTAGAGCTGGAGCAGTCTTATCTTTAGTTTCTATCCTTAATGTACCAATTAAATTTATGGGTATGGGTGAAAAAGTTATGGCACTTGATTTATTCTATCCAGAAAGAATAGCTGATAGAATTCTTGGATTAGGTGATGTTCTAACATTAGCTGAAAAAGCAATGGATGTTATTGATGAAAAAAAAGCAAAAAGCCAATTAGAGAGAATGTTATCAGGAAAAATGGATTTTGAGGATTTATACAATCAAATGGAACAAATTAACAAAATGGGTTCTATTGGTGGAATAATGGGCATGATTCCTGGCCTTAATAATAAGCTAAGTGATGAAAAAGAAGCAGAAATTGAAAACCAAATGAAAATAATGAAAGTTTTAATGAACTCAATGACCTTAAAAGAACGTAGAAATCCAAAATTATTAAAACGTGATGCATCAAGAAGAGCAAGAATTATTAAGGGTTCTGGTCGAAAAGCAGATGAACTAAATAAGTTGATAAAAAGATGAGAAGAAGGTAATAAAAAAATGTCAGGTCTTAGTGATATGTTAAAAAAAGGTGGAAGTCCCCTTTCAGGGAGAAATTTAAAATTATAGATGAATAATTCTAAAATAAATTGATATCCTGGACATATGAAAAGGGCAACTGATGAAATTTTAAAAAGAATTTCAGATGTTGATTTCATTATTGAAGTACTTGATGCTAGAGGTATAAATCTAACCTCAAATGATGAATTAAAGAGAAAAATTAAGACTAAACCCATTATTCAAATTGCCTTAAAAAATGATCTAAGTGATTTAAAGCATAATGATGAAGAAATTGTTTTTTGTAATATTAAAAATAAAGAAACTAGAGACATAATCATCCATAAACTAAATTCTGTTTTTAGCAATAAAATTAATAGCTTAAAAAATAAAGGTCTAACTAATCCTGAATTCATTGGTATGGTAGTCGGAATTCCAAATGTTGGAAAATCATCATTGATAAATCTTTTGTCAAAGAAGATAAGTTTAAAAGTAGAAAACCGTTCAGGTGTAACAAAAAAACAAGAAATAAGAAGAATTAACAAAAATTTTTACTTAATTGATACACCGGGTATATTTTTTAAGAATATTAATAACTTTGAAGATGGTTGTAAACTTGTTATCTTAAATACAATAAGAAAAGATGTTGTTCCAATAACTGAGGTTTTGCTTGTTACATATAACTATTTTTTAAAAAATTACAACAAACAATTGAAGAAGTTCTATGATTTTAATAACAATTTAAGTTTTTGTGAATTTGTTGATTTTATTGCTAAAAAATACAAATTTTTTTCAATGAATAATGAAATAGATTTAAATAGAACATACCAATTTATTTTCGACAACTTTTCAAATAGTAAAATTTGTACCTTTCACTTTGAATAAAAAAAATTATTTATATTTTTCTAGTTTTTCTAGCATTACTTTATTTGATACATTTGGGTTAGCTTGAGAATTTGTTTCCTTCATTATCATCCCAATTAAAAATTTCTCTACTCTTTCAGGACGTTCCTTATATTGAGAAATTAAATCCTGGTTTTGTTCAATGTATTTATCAATAATACTTCCTATTATTTTTTCATCCTTAATTTGTTCAAAGCCTAGTTCTTTTATTAAAGATAAAATAGTTTTTTTGTCATCAAAAATAAATAATTTATCAAACAAAATTTTAGCTTGTTTTGAATTAATTTCCTGCTTATTTAATAAATCTAATAAAACAATAAATTCATCTATAAAAAAAGTACTAAGACTTTCAAAATTTATTTCTTTTTTGTTAATATAACCAGCTAATTCTACACTAATTCAATTGTAAACTAATTTAGCATTGTTAATCTTATTATTCATTTTTGTAAATAACAAATAATAATTATAATTATCAAGAAGAAATTCAATTTGATCTTCTTGTAATTTTAATAAGATTAAACTACTTCTAATTTCACTTGGAGATTGAGGTGCATTTTTTAAAATATTTTTAACAGATTCTTCACTATACTTGAAAGCAACAATGTTAGGTTCAGTCATATATCTATAATCTATTGCATCTGATTTATCTCTTAATCATTCAGTTACACCTAATGCATCATTATATCGTCTAGTTTCTTGAGTCAATTTTTTATTTGATAAAAGTGCATTTATATGTCGGTTAATTTCATAATTAATTGCTTTACCAACATTAGTTATAGAATTTATATTTTTAATTTCCACTCTTGTGCCATAAAAAGTGGTACCAAAAGGTCGAATAGAAATATTAACATCAGCTCTTAATAATCCATCTTCCATTTTAGCTAATGATATATCTTTAAAAATTAACAATCTTCTTAATTCAGTTAAATAATTCATTGCTTCCTTTGCTGAATTAATACAAGGCTTTGTGACAATTTCAATTAATGGACATCCTGCTCGATTGTAATCTAATAAAAGAGTGTTATTTTCATTTATTTGTTTAGCTGTATCTTCTTCCATATGAATACGTTCAATTTGAACTAATTTTTTTTCATTATTATCATTTAAAATTTCTAATACACCATCTTTTCCAATAGGGAAATATTGTTGAGTTATTTGAAAACCTTTTGGTAAATCAGAATAAAAATAATTTTTCCTATCAAACTGGATATTTTCATAATTAATTTTCATTTTTAGAGCATCAGCCAAAAT
>CASGBP010000077.1 GCA_949299825.1 uncultured Mycoplasmataceae bacterium | reverse complement strand
TATTGCTGTTTATAAAAAACACATAAGTTTTGCCATTGAAAAATATAGTATGGATAAGTTTAAATCTGAATTCATTAAAAATAACATTGCTACTAGTAATTTACTATTTAAAATTAACCATAGTGATCAAATCAATTATTCTTTGCTTAAAAAGGTTATTGACTACAACATAGAAATTAAAAACATGCAACTAAATTTTGACAGTAAATTATGTTTTATAACTTGAAAACTTTCCACATGATTTGTCAAAGGCTAATTTAATTTCTCCAGTTGCCCCATTACGATGCTTAGCAATTATAAAATCTACAATCACAATACTTTCATATTTTTTAACAATATCAGTTGAAAGATTTGAATCAATCTCACTTCTATTATAATCAATGAAAACAACCAAATCAGCATCTTGTTCAATTGAACCAGATTCTCTTAAATCTGATAGAATTGGTTTTTTATCAACCCCTTTTCGTTCTTCAATTTTTCTTGAAAGTTGAGCAACAGCAATAATAGGTGTATTAATATCTCTAGCAAGTGATTTCAATGCTCTAGATATCTGAGCTACTTCTTGTTGTCTATTTACTCCTATCTTAACTGAACCTTGTACTAACTGTAAATAATCAACCACTACTAATTTAATCGTTCTAGACAAAGAAATCTTTTTCAATTTTGATTGAATATCTAAAATAGTTGCATTTGATGATTCATCAATGATAATTGGTAATTTCTCAATTTTTTCTATACAATCATCAATTAAGTATTCATCACCTGAAGTCAAATTACCATTTCTTAATAGTCTAGAATTAACTCCAGTTTCTGAACTAACCATTCTTTCCATTAATTGCGTAGCTGACATTTCTAAGGAAAACATCACTACTGATTCATTACTCTTGCATTGTTTTGCTGCATTTATTAAAAAATTTAAAGCAAGAGCAGTTTTACCAATTGAAGGTCTAGCAGCTAAAATAATTAGATCTCCTGCTTGAAAACCGTTTGTAAATTCATCAATATCATTAAAACCACTAGATGTACCAGTAATCTCATTTCCTTTTAATCTTATGACGTCAAGTAAATGGGTATAATTTTTGGCCAACTCCTTTGAAGTTATTAAGTCACTATTTTTAGAAGCATTAATAATATCTTGAAATTCTTTTTGAAGTGATCATAATTCTTCATTGAAACGATCATTGTTCAAAACAATATCAGATAATTTATTACCAAAATTATTTAATTTAAACGTTATTGAATTGTTTTTAATCAACCTTAAATATTCATCCAATTCGCTTGAATTTGTATATAAATTTACTATCTTTAATAATTCTATATGTGGTTCTTCTTTAAAAAAATCACGATATTCATTAAGCCGATTAATTAATAAAGTAAGATCACATCTATTAGTAGTTTTAAATAATTCTGAAATTTCTTTAAAAATTAAACGATTTGTACTATTTAAAAAATCATCGATATTTAAAAAAGATAAGATATTTAAAATAGAATTATGATCATTTAAAATGATAGATAGTACATGTTGTTCAATCTCATTATTTTTTTCAATCAACATTTTTTTATTTGAAAGCATTACTAATCACCAATAATATTAATTCTAACTTTTGCAATTACTTCATTGTGCAATTTAAACAAAACTACATGATTACCAATATCTCAACAATGATCTCCCATAATCATATATTTATTCACAATCTTTCTAGTTTTGTTTATTTCATCAATCAATTGTTTTGCACTTATTTGCCCAAAAGATTTTCCTTTATTTGATTTTAAATGAAAAATGTATTCTTTTTCTTCTAGTTCTTTTTTTAATAAACTAGCTTCTAGAACATCAGCATCATGATCAGATTTAATTTTTTCAATTCTTTTTTGCAAGCTTTCTAAACTGCCTTTGCTATATTGAATTGCTAATTTATTTTTAATTAAGAAATTCCTTGCATATCCATCTGAAGTTTCAACAATATCATTCTTTTTACCAACATTGGCAACATCTTTAAGCAAAATTACTTTCATAATTAATCTTTAACAAATGGTAATAAAGCAACAATTCTTGCTCGTTTAATTGCATTAGAAACTCTTCGTTGATGTTTAGAACAACAACCAGATGTTCTTTTAGGAATTATCTTATTAGATTGATTTAAATATTTCTTTAGTAGATCAATATTTTTATAATCTACATGTTCAATTCCTTTGTTACACAATGAACAATATTTTCTTCGCTTTCTTGAATAATTCATAATAACCTCCTATTTTAAATCCTCTTCTCAATCAATGACTAAATCATCATCAATTGGAATGTTATCATTTTTTACTTCATTATTTTCAACATTTGAATTATCAACAACATCTTCATTTGATACAGGTTTAATATCTTCAAATACATCATCCAATGAAACCTTTTCCTCTGTCTCATTTGCTTTATTTTTTCTACTACCAATGTTTTTGATGTTCTCAACAACTACCTCGACCACAGAAACTTTCTTTCCTTCATTATTAACATAGGATCGGGTGGTCAGTTTACCATCAATACAAACAAAATCACCTTTTGTTAAATTATTACCAATGTATTCAGCTGTCTGATTTCAAGCAATACAATTAAAAAAATAAGTTTGAGAATAATTTCTAATATCATTGACAGCAATACTAAACCTAGCCATTTTTAATTCTCTTTCAGTATAGTTTCTAAAGTCTGGATCAGCTGTTAAATAGCCAACTAATAAAACCTTATTCATATCTTATTTTTTTGTTTCCTTTTTAGTTGTTTTTTTAGTGGTGGTTTTAGTTGAAGTTGATTTTTCAACTTTTTCATCATCATTGCTCTTTTTTGTTTTTGTACTTCTTGTAGTTGTTTTTTTGGTTTTTTCTTCTTGTTCTACACTTTCATTACTACTAGCATCTTGATTATTAGTTACATTATTTTCAATTTCTTTTTTTGCTAAAAACTCTGCTTGACGAGCTTCTTTAAGTTTTTCATACTCAGATTTTTTTTGAGCATAAATTTCAGCTTGTCTTTTATTTCTTTCAATCTTTTTAGGATTAACAGTTGCTCTATAACCATAATCCTTTTCAAGGTTAATAATCAAATTTCTTAAAACGTTTTTGTTTATGCCACACAAACGACGAAATTCATTTATCAACTTTGTATCATCTGTTTCAAAGTTATATTGAAAGTAATAACCATGGGTGTTTTTATTGATAGTATAAGCCAATTCTTTTAAACCATACTCTTCAACTGTTGGTTTTGCTTGTTTAATTGATGATGCAATATCATTAGCCACTGTTTTTGCTTTTTTCTCGTCTAATGTTCCTGCAACAAGCAACATAATTTCATATTTTGCCATTATTACCTCTCTTATGGATAAAGTCCTTTACTCTGGACAAAAGAGTGTTAAGTTAAAACATAACACATAGTATTATAACATGTTATAATACTCCTGCTATATTTTTAAATACATTATCTTGTTCATTTATAAACTAATTTAAGCAATTATTTAATTAGATTTGATAAGCTAGATCATTTACTAACACTAAAGTTATCAATATCATCTTTGGTAAAGTGATAATAAAAATTAGAATAAAATTTAGCTGTT
>CASGBP010000076.1 GCA_949299825.1 uncultured Mycoplasmataceae bacterium | reverse complement strand
TTTATATCACTAAGATTAGTATTTAAAATATGAACAGTTCCTTCAAAAGATTTATCCAATCCTGACATTATTCCCAGTAATGTAGTCTTACCACTACCTGATTCACCAAATATAATTGTAAAATCTCCCTCATTTATTTCTAAATTGACATCGCTTAAAAGTGTAGCCTCATTATCTTTGGTTTTAATTTTCTTTGTTACATTTTCCAGTTTGATGCAATTCTTTTCTGAAGTTGGTTGATTTTGTATATAAGAATATTGTCTTTCTGGTGTTTCAATTATCTCATCTTGGTATTCAACGTTTTCAGGATAAAAATAAAATCGATTAGTGTTCATTGATTCAATTGTTTCAATTTCAATTTTTGTAGCAACATCACCACTAATTTCAGCATACATTTTCTTTGACTCAAATTCTGTAATAGCTTCATCGCTTACTAAACCATCTTTAATCCTAATTGTTTTATCAGCAAACTCTAAAAACCTCTCATCATGAGTTACAATTAATAAAGTTTTTTGCTGATTTTTTAAGTCTTTAATAATTTCAAAAAATTCTTTAGTAGTTTCATCATCAAGTGCACCAGTAGGTTCATCAAGAAAGATAATATCTGGATCTTTAATTAATGCTCTAGCGATTGAAACTCTTTGCTTTTGACCACCAGATAATTCATTAGGAAATTTAGAAGCTAAATGGTCAATTCTTAATCTTCTTAACATTTCCATTATTTTTTCCCTATCTACTCTTTGATTAACTAGTCCTAAACCGACATTATCAAAGACATTGATAACTGAAATTAATCCATAATTTTGAAATATATAACCTATATTTTTAGAACGTAGTATATCAATCTCTTCACTCTTCTTTGGAAATGGTTTGCCATTTAGAAAAACACTTCCTGAAGACGGTTCTTCCAATCCAGCTAAAATATTTAATAAAGTTGTTTTGCCTGAACCAGATGGACCAACAATAACAACTATTTCTCCCTTTAAAACCTTAAAAGAAATATCATTTAATACATTAAATTCTTTTTGTCCAACACTAAAACTTTTTTTAATGTTTGCACATGATAAAACAATTTGATTTTCCATATGTAAAATTATATTATTTGATTTAATTTAATAAAAAGTTTTTTATTAAATTAAATAATTCATTAAGAGAATCTGATTCAACGTTAAATTCAATTTTTTTATCATACTTATTTCTATTTCAGGTAAGTTGTTTTTTAGCATAATTACGAGTTTTTTGCTTTATCAATTCATGATCAATTTCAGAATTATTTCTAATGGCATTTAAAATCTCCTTATAGCCTATTGCATTAAAAGCCTGTAATTTTTCTACATTAGAATCATTTTCATACAAATTTTTTACTTCATCCATTCATCCACAAGATATCATCTCATCTACTCTTTTATTTATTTTTTTATACAAAACTTGACGATCCAAACACGTTTCAATAATAAGGCAATCATAAATATAACTATTCTTATTTACATCTAATAAACTTTTTTTGCAATTTAAGGTATGAATAATCTGAGCAGCTCTTATAATTCTTTTTCGATTATTTTTGCCTATCTTTATTGCTTCATCATAGTCTTTTTCTAAAACATATTCATATATTTTGTCATATTCTCAATTATCAAAAAAAGTTATTTCTTGTCTTGATCCTGTTTTTTTTAAGTCATATCCCTTAATGATTGCATCAATATATAGATTACTTCCACCGCATAAAATTGGTACTTTCTGTCTGTGTAATATATCTTTAATTTTTTCACTGCATTTGGATTGAAAAACTGCCACATCAAATTCTTCATAAATTGATACTTCATTAAATAAATGCATATTATATTTTTTAATATCTTTTTGATTAGGTTTGTTAATACCAATATTTAGTTCTTTGTATACTTGAAAAGAATCAGCATTAATAATTTCACCATTAAAATTTTCAGCTATTTTTTTTGCTAATAATGTTTTATTAGTAGCTGTTGCTCCAATAATTACAATAATCTTATCCATTGATTAAATCCTTAGTTAATCAAAAGAGAGCAATTGCAAAAGCACTAGAAACATTTAGAGAGTCTATATTTTTCATGTTTATAAACAATTTAGTGTCACAAGCATCAATTATTTTTTTATCTAAACCATGTGACTCATTTCCAACAATAATAGCTAGATTTTTATTATGTGGTTTATATTCTGTAATTTTTTGTTTATTGCCTGTTAGAGTTGTTGCTATCAATTCAAATTTTTTCTGTTTAAGTTGTTTAATCAAATCATAAATATCATCATAATAATTAACTGCAATTTGAAATCATGAACCCATACTAGCTCTAACAACTTTACTATTAAATAAGTTAACTGATGTTCTACTAATAAAAAATTCCTTACAATCAAAAGCTACTCCAGTTCTTATAATATTGGACATATTGGTTGGATCTTTTATATCATTTAGGATTGTATATACTTTATTGTCTTTTATTTTAAAATTGGCAATCTTAAATTTACATATGGCAATAAAGGGAATAGGGGTTATTACTTTTGATAATTTTTTAATCACTTCCTTGTTGCAAATGATTATTTTAGTTTTTAAATTAGATAAAACATCAAAATGTTTATCATATCATTCTTGAATGCAAAATATATATTCAAATTGAATATTTTTCTTTATCAATTCCAAGAAGACAACTCATGATTGAAGTAAGACATAATTCTTACTTTGTGAATATAAATCTTTATATATTTTTTTTATTTTTTCATTTTTTAAAGAATTTATATACTCTAACATATTATTCACTTAACACTTTTACAAAAACATCTTGAGGAACACTAACTGAACCAATTGCCTTTAATCTCTTTTTCCCTTCTTTTTGTTGTTCCAATAATTTTTTCTTTCTTGTAATATCTCCACCATAACATTTAGCAAGAACATTTTTTCTCATTGCTTTTATTGTTTCTCTTGCAATAATTTTTCCTCCAATTGCAGCTTGAACTGGAATTTCAAATTGGTGCCTTGGAATTAAATCCTTAAGTTTTTCACAAATAATCCTAGATTTTTTTTGGGCAAAATCATAATGGGTGATAAAGCTAAGAGCATCTATTTTATCGCCATTTAAAAGGATATCAACTTTTACTAATTTATCTTTTTGATAACCAATTAGTTCATAATCCATAGTTGCATAACCTTTTGAAATTGATTTTAATTTATCAAAAAAAGAATAAACTATTTCTCCAAGGGGCATTGTATAAATTAATCTTCTTCTAGTTTTATCAACATATTCTAAATCCTGATATGTTCCTCTATAATCCTGACATAATTCCATAACTCCACCAATATATTCATCAGGAACAATAACAACTAATCTAACTACAGGTTCCTCAATTGCTTTAATATTAGTAGCATCAGGTAATTCGGTTGGGTTATCAACCTTAATTATCTCACCATTAGTTTTTATCACTTGATAACTAACACTTGGAGCAGTTGCAATTAAATCTATGTTAAACTCTCTATTAATTCTTTCCTTTATAACATCCATATGTAATAAACCAAGAAAACCACATCGAATACCAAAACCTAGTGCTTGTGATGTTTCATATTCAAATGTCAATGAAGCATCAGATAAAGCTATTTTATTCATCGCCTCTTTCATGTCTTCATATTTAGCTGTATCAATAGGATAAAGTCCACAATAAACCATTGGTAATATTTTTTTATAACCTGGTAAGGCTTCAGTTGCTGGATTATCTAGTTTTGTAATAGTATCACCAACAGCTATATCCTTAATATTTTTTATTGAAGCAGAAATTCATCCAACTTCACCCGCCTCTAATTGTTCTCTATTTACATTAAAAGGAGTCTTAACTCCTAATTCAACCACCGTAAAATTTTTATTGGTTTGCATCATGTGAATTTTATCACCGATTTTAATTGTTCCATTTTTAATTCTTACAAAACAAACAACACCTTTATATGGATCATAATATGAATCAAAAATTAATGCTTGTAATGGTTTATCATCTCTTGAATTTACTGGTGGTGGTATATACTTAACTATTGCTTCTAAAACCTTATCAATGTTAATTCCATTTTTAGCTGATATACACGGAGCATAGGAACAATCTAAGCCAATAACATCTTCAATCTCCTTTTTAACTTTATCAACATCCGCTGATGGTAAATCTATCTTATTTATCACAGGAATTATTTCTAAATTATTTTCTAAAGCTAAATAAACATTTGATAAGGTTTGTGCTTCTATACCTTGAGCTGCATCAACAATTAACAATGCCCCTTCACATGCTGCAAGACTTCGTGATACCTCATAAGTAAAATCAACATGTCCTGGAGTATCTATTAAATGAAAAATATATTGTTTTCCATCATTAGCATCATATTTAATTTGAATAGCATTTAATTTTATGGTTATCCCTCTTTCTCGTTCGATATCCATTGAATCTAATATTTGATCTTGCATCTCTCTTTTTGATAATGTATTGGTAAATTCAATAATCCGATCACTCAAAGTAGATTTACCATGATCTATATGTGCTATTATTGAAAAATTTCTTATTAAATTTTTGTCCATAACTCTAATTATAATTAATGATTTTAAATTGTTATTTAAATGTACTAAAACAATCACCTATTTTAAATGGTAAATTTCCATTTATCAATTCTGAAACTAACATAATTTTTTTTGAAGGTAATTGAATTCTAGTTATTTTAATATCATTATCCTTTGTTGCTATTTGAATTCCTGATTTATTAATATCAACTATTGTTCCAGGCAATTTAGTTGATTCTAAGTCAGTTAACATTGATTCAAATATTTTTAGTTCAAGTTTATTTATTAAAGCTCTAGCAACTGGTTTATCATTTAAACCCCTAATTTTATTATAAATATCTAAGCCTAAATTATTGAAATCCAAAAAGCATTCCTTTTTTTTGATATTTAATCCAAAAGTTACCTTATCAAGATCTTGTGCAAATGATTTTAAATTCTTATCAAACAATAAATAAAAATCATTACTTACAATACTTTTAATTAGGTCACATAATTTCAAATATAAACTCTTATATGTATCAGTAATATCTATATCAATAACATATTGCTTAATGATATTTCCAGCATCCATTTTTTTATCCATATACATTAAGCTAATACCTGTTTTAGTTTCTCCATTAATGATTGCTCAATGAATTGGTGCTCCACCTCGTAATTTTGGTAATAATGATGCATGAAAATTTATACACTTGTATGGTGGAATATTAAGTATTTTTTCACTAATGAATTGCCCATATGCACAAGTTATTATAATATCTGGTTTTAAATTAACTATTTCGTCATAACTATTGTTTATATTATCTGGTTGAAAAAAAGGAATCTTATTATCGATACAAAAAGTTTTTACTGGAGAAAAAATTATATTCTTATTTCTATCATATTCTCTATCTGGTTGACAATAAACAGCAACAATTTCAATGTTTTTAAGTTTTGATATTTCCATTAATGTAACTTTAGCTATTTCAGGAGTACCAAGAAAAATTAACCTATACATATTATTCCTTATTTTTATTCCTTTGCTTTTTTCTAGCTTCCTTTTCCTTTAATTTCTTTAATCTATTTTGTTCACTTTTTTCTCTTTTTAGTTTTTCTTTATCATCTTTATCCTTAAGTGGTTTAATTCACTTCATTTCTTTATCATAGTCAACCTTATCGCTATAAACAATTTTTCTTTCTGTTTGTTTTTTAGATATTTTTTCATAAATAATTTCAGCTTGTAAAATTCTTTCTTTATCAAGTTTATTAGTTTTAGTATTTTTAGTGGTATAAACCAAAAATCAAATTTCTGGTTCCTTTGTTCTTTTTTCTTTTTTCTTTTGTTCTTTATATTTTTGTGGATTTTCTTCTTTTAATTTTTTTTCAGCTTCCTTTAGTTTTTGCTTTTCACTTTTATATTGTTTTTTATATTCTTTAGATTCTTTAGACAACTCTTCTAAAGTTTTCTTTTTTACAGCAAATAGACTAACAATTTCTTTTCCATACTCTTGTTTTTCTTTTAAGTATTTCTTAACTGTTTGTCATGCCTCATTATCAGAACTTGTTTTCTTGTTTTTGATAGGAGTAGGTTCATTCTGTTTTTTCTTCTTGTTTTTTCATCACAAAAAGAAACCCACAGGTATTATTAAGATAATAATTAAAGACCATAAACCTTGTTGCATAAAATATAGTGATTAAATTATATAATAATTTAATCAATTATTTAATACTATGGTTTTTTTTAAATTCATGAACCTCTAGTTTTTTAATTAAACTACTTTCTAGTTCATTAAGTAATAATAAGTTTTGTTCTAACTCTAAACATATGTCAAGTTTAGGTTTAGTTATAGGGTTTTTGGGAGCAAAAAGAGCACAACTATCTTCATAAGGAAGAATAGATATTTCATAGGTACCTATATGTTTAGCAATTTCAATTATTTGTTCCTTATTAAAACAAAGCAAAGGTCGTAAAACTAAGTAATTAACTGAGGCAGAAATGCAATTCATGGACTGAATAGTCTGGGAAGCAACTTGTCCAATTGCTTCTCCAGTTGCAACAGCATCATATTTATATTCATCTAATAATTTACTAGCAATTCTAAAGAAACTTCTTCTTAATAAAGTGATACGATAACTTTCTTTTTGAATATGATTTAGTTCATTTAATATTGGTGTGTAATTACAAATAAAAAGTCTAGTATTAAATTGCAATTTATAATCATTAGTTATTTGTTTAACTAACATATTTATTTTATCAACTAGCTTTGTACTTGTATATGGAGGTGAAATAAAAGTAATAAAATCTACTTGAAATCCTCTAGACATAAGATTAAAGGCTGCCACTGGTGAATCAATTCCCCCAGACAGTAATAATAATATTTTCCCACTACTACCAACTGGTAATCCATTTGTACATTTGATTTTTTTATAGGTATAAATAATATGGTCTTTCTTAACTTCTATTTGAATTTTTATATCAGGATTATGTAAATCAACTTTAGCTTGTTTATTTATTGATAAAATATATCCACCAATGTCTCTTTTTATTTCATCTGAATTAAATTCAAAACTTTTATCAGACCTTTTTGATTCAACTTTAAAAGTAAAATTACCCTTATTAAAATTTAATTTAATATTTCTTTTTAAACTATCAATATTTCTATCAACTTTATAACCTTCACTCAAATATGAAAAACCAGGTATTTTTGTCACAATCTGTTTAATTTTATCTAATTCATTTTCTTTTATTGATTCAATTAAAATATAATCAAAAAAATAATTAATTGATAGTTTAAATTCTTTTAGGGCAAAGTTTAAATTACTGTCTAATTGACTTTTAAAATCTTTTCTATTTTTTCCTTTTAAACATAGCTCACCATACTTTAATAAAATGATTTTACTCATCTATTTCAACCTCAGATCTTAATCATGCAAGATCTTCTGGTGTCAAAACTGGACTAATTCCAGTTTCAATAAATTTTGCATATCATTTTTCAGCATATTCAATGTTTAACTTAAATTGATTTAGATCTACATTAAAATCAACTATTCTTATTTCTCTATCGTCTACATTACATTTTTCTGGATCCTTATAATCCTCAGTTTTTAAAAAACAAATAGCAAACATTCCTGTATTCACGTTTCTTAAATAACAATATAAGCCTAATTGAAACATGTATTCAAGTGGAATTACTACCTCGTTTTTGGTATCAAATCATTTAGCTCTTTTTTCTCCTATATTCTTAACACAAGGAGTTCCTTCACTTGTTTTTTGTAAAACAAAATTATTACCTTCCTTTTTAAAAACAAAACTATCAATAGAGGTTGTCTTAATTTCTAGAATTGGTTTTTGAGGATAAAGAAGATTGCCATTTTCATCAACTGGTTCCCCATCTGGAATCCCGCCAAATATTTTATTATTTTTAAAAACATCAAAACCTATTTCTGTTGGATTATATTGTTTAAAATTAATACCTGTATTTTTACATACTCAATTTTTTATTTTTGGTTCAATAATATTACCAGCCTTTGCATATGTTTCATCTAATGGCTCGGTATAAATATTAACCATCATTGCTCAAACCTTAACTGGTGAAGTATATTCACTTTTATTTAAAATAGCAGCAAACCTAGAACCAGTAATTTTTTTAAATCTTTTTTTATTATCTTCCAAATATTTTTTTGATAAAACAATGCGATTATTTTTAACATAAAAATCTTTTTTATATTCCTTTGTGAATGCCATAATTATGCCATCTTTTTCACCTTTCTATATTTATTGATAAATTCTATACACATGTTGATTGCTTGTTCATATTTTTTTTGTGTATAAATTGAATCAATTGCTTCTAATTCCTTTTTAGTCTCTTTATCATAATAACGATTTGCAAATAGTCTGATTTTATTATAAATTTCAATTAGAGCTAAATTTAATCTTAGTGTTTCTAATGAACTATCAATAAATTCTTCAACACTTTTTATTTTCGCTTCCATAGAATCATTTTTGTTGTTATAGTTTTTTAAGAAACTTTCATGAATACCCTTTATTTCCTTACGGTGGGTATCTGCTAAATTCATAATATCTTTATTATCAACACCTAATTCTCTTGCTATTTTTTTAATATGAACTAATTTAATTTCAAGATCATCTAATTTTAATGAAAGTTGAATAAAGTCTTCATATTTTTTTCTTGTTTTTTTATATAAATTATCATTTTCATTTTTAAAAGCAATTATTTGTTCACAAATTTTAATCATTGAATTAACAATGTTTTGATAATTATTTGATTTTTTATCTAGTGCTTCATTTAAATGATTAATTTCATATATTATACTATTAGTTAATTCAACATTATTTTGAGTTAAAACGTTTATCTCTTTATCAGTATTGAAGTTTTTTAACAATGATTTATAAACTTCCTTGATTGAATGCTTTTTTAATACTTCATAAAACTGATTAACACTTTCCTTGAAACTTTGAAAATAACGATCAAATAATTCATTATAAAATTTCTGTGAGTCAATTTCCTGTCTGATTTTTTCCAAATATTCTAATTCTTCTATAGCTTGATTTTTTGCCTCAGAAAAATTATTCTTCATTAATAACTTATTAATTCCATTCAAATCTAACTTAGTTCTTTCAATAATATTCTTAATATTGCTCTTTTGAACTTGTTGATTTTCATTAGTTGTTTCTTGTATTCTTGCAATAATACTATTAATTGCTACATTATATTTTTCTACCTCAAAAAGGTTGGTATACAATTCATATAAATTTTTAATATTAATAATTTGTCTAGCAAAAAACTTATGTAAATCGGTACTATTTATAATATTTAGTTGCTTATTAATTTCACCATTAATGTTATTGATATTTTTAGATATCTTTTGTCTTGATTCTTGTTTTGAAAATGTTAAATATAAAGTTGATTTTTTAAAAAAAGACTCTAATGAAGAACTTAATGAAAATAGATCAATAGATATTTTTGAAGCATAATTAGAATATTCTTCTGTATTCAATGAATACTTTTTAAAGTGTTCATGTTCTTTTTCTAAAAGCTTAATATTTCTTTCTGATTGTTTTAATTGTTCATATATTGAAAATAAAGAATAACTCTTAAGTGCCTTACTATTTTCTTGAAGTTGTTTTTTTAAATTTTTAGTTTGTTCTTGGTAATTTGAATTACCTGATTCTAAATAAACTAGTATAGAACTTAAATTAGAGTTATTATTTACTAAATTTTGAATAGATTTCAAATTAGAAGCTACAGGGTTATTTGCTAAATAATTAAACTTTTCTTTAATTGCATAATCCTTTTTTCTTAATATTTTTCTAAAAATAAAAATAAAGGAAAAAGCAGATAAAAAAAGTATGGAAAGTGCTAACATTACTCATAATATTATTGATCAAACCATACTTCTCCTTTCTTAAAATTATTTATCTAATTCTACATCACTAAAGGAAACTTCAGCATCAGTATCACGTCCAAATAAATTAATAGTTATTAAACAAATTCCTTTACTTTCATCAATCATTCTAACTACCCCAATTGAATCAGCAAATGGACCATTGATAACTTTTACATTTTGACCAATTGAAAAGTTTGCAACAAATTTCTTTTTTTCAATAACAATTGAATCATCATTAGTTACAATAGTTTCATCTTCTGCCAAACCAATTGGTGTCTGCTTGGTTTCTGCAGCATTTAAAATAGATTCAATTTCATCTGAAGAAACTGGAATTGGCTTAGCGTTTTTACCAGAAGAACCAACAATACCAGTAATTAATTGAGTATTTCTAATTGCATATCATACTTCATCAGTCAAAATCATTTTGATAAAGATATAACCAAAAAACTTATTTATTTCAGTGGTTTTTATTTTCTTAAATTTTGTTCTACCATTTGCATCAGTAAAGGATTCTCATTTTACATCCTTAATTTTTCTTCCATAATTGCTTGGAAGATTATTATCAGTAAAAATCTCCTCAGTTATAACTTTATCTTTTATAACCTTTATGTCTTGTACTAAATTAGATAAACCATAGGCTTCAATTTTACCCTTTAAGTTTTTGATAACAGAATCTTCATTTCCGCTTACTACAGTAACAATATATCACTGGGCAATTTCATTGTTATTTTTTTTCATTTTTTCCTCCTAAAATAAATCCACAATAACAGTAATCAAAAAAAAGATTAATGAGATAATGCCAACAATTACAACAATTATCAATAAATATTTAAATGTACTCTTGGGACTTGATCAAATAACTCGGTTAAATTCTTTTCTAATACCATATACACCCTTAGTTACTTTTCAAACAATTGTTTTATATTTTTTACCAAAATTAAATTTTAATTCAATAATTTCATTTTTATAATCAAATTTTTTTGCAATAAATTCAGATTGAGCTTTTTCTAATTCAAATTTCAATTTTTCCTTATCATTTTTTAAATTAGTCTTTAATTGTTTTTTGGTTTCTTTATTCTTTTTAGATTCCAATTTAATCTTAGATTTAATTTCTTTAATTTGATTAACTAACTGTTCTTTATCAAGCTTTTTTTGTTTTTTCTTTTCCTTAACTTCAAGATGTTTTTGTTCTAATTCTTTCTTTTTTTGTTGTTTTTGAAGTTCTCTAGCTTGTTTTAATAGTTCTCATGTAGATTTTTCATTCTGTTGATTGTTTTCATCAATAGCAGCCATTATTTACTCTCCTTATGAAGTGTTTTTTTGTTACATGTAGAACAGTATTTATTTAGTTCTAATCTTTTTTCATTAAACCTATTTTTTTTGTAATGATAATTTCTAGCAAAACATTCAGTACAAATTAAGATAATTTTCTTATTGACCATAAATAGCATCCAACCTAAAATCTTGGTATTTTATGGTTTGTTTTGAAATCATTACTTTATTTATTATAAAGTAAATTGCCATAAATACAAAATAGATAAAGAAAACAATAGTTGCTTGTCAATTATGCACCTGATATCCATTAGTGGAAAATAGACCTCAATTAACAATTCCAGTTGGATTAATTATAGTTGCAGTAGTAAAAGTATAAAATACCTGAAAAAAGAAAACTAAATAACAACCTATCACTGCAATAGGGGCATAAAATAAAAATCCTTTAATTTTATGTACTTGCCTTTTTTTAGTTTTTCTGTTGATTATCCCAAATAGAATCACGGTAGCATAAATTGAAAAAAAGAAGGTAGTAGGTAAATTTGATATACCATCGATATATGCATCAGTATTTAAAATACATGAAGGTATTAATAACATCAAAAAAATAAAAAGATAAAAAACTATAGCTAAGAATGTGCCTGGCTTAAGTTCACTATTAGTTGGCAATAATCTATTTGCCAATGCTTTAATTTGTCTAGCATTCATAATTAGATTTTCTTCAATTAATGAATTACAACTTCTAATTACTACCAAACAAAACGAATTCATAACCCCAATAACACAAATAAAGACAAAAATAGATAAGATTATTCTAATTGCATTTTGGGTATTTGGATCACTAATGACTTTATTAAAAAGGGTATAAATATCTCCACTATTTGAACATGCTTGGCCAATGGTTACTAATAAATAAAAAACAGTAACAATCGTCATTGATACTATTACAGCAATTGGCACATTTCTTTTTGGATTAATCATATCTTTTGACATATTACCAACTGATACAAAAGAATCAAAGGCAAATAAGATTGATGGAAGTGAAATTAAAATTCCAACAAAATTAATGCTCTTATCAGTTCTTTCTCCAAATTCAACAAATAGATTATTACTAGAATTTTGACTACCATAAATTATTCCAGCAATAATAACCATCAACATTGGAATAAATTTTAAAAAGGTTGCAACATTTTGAAATCTTCCACTAGTTTTTAAACTAAAAAAATTTAATCCTAAGAAGAAAAAAAACAAGAAGAATGCCATGACAAAAACTATTCCAATATGAACTTTTTCACCAGCGTTAAAAATATTTAAAATAGCCTCAGCTGAAAAGATAGATATTGAAAAGGAAATAAAAATAAAATAAAAAAGAGGTTGAATTATTTTAATAAATCGACCAAAGTTCTTACTAATCAAGTTTTCACATCAACCACCTAAACCAGCATGTGATGTATCACTAGAACCAACTTCTGCAAAACTTATGGCAGTAAAAAGCGAGATTATGCCAGATATAAGTCATGCTATTAAAATTGCTATTACATTATGATCATTGTTGATAAAAACATTATTATTCTTAAAAAAGATACCTACTCCAACAACACTACCAATTAGCATATTGATCGCTAACCCTAAACCTATTTTTTTTGCAGTTTGAGTAGATACAGTTTTTTTCATAATTAAAAAAAGTCCTTATAGGACTTATTTTTATAATATCATAAAAATGACTTTATACTAAATTTCATTAAATCATTGTCTATGAATTTCTATTCTTTTATTTAACTCTCTAAAAGTTATATTCATTTTACTAGCAATTTCATAATTAGAATAACCTTCAAACTTTAATCTTAAATAGTTCAATAAAAACTTATTTTTATTAATTAGTTTAAAAATTTTTAAATAAAATTCTTTTATCATTACTGAACTATCATCATTATCCTTAAATTTATTATCAAGTAAATCATCATCATATGATTCACATTGATTTAAGACTTTATTACTATTATTTCATAATTGTTTTCTTAATGATCTAACATAATCTCTAAAATTAGAAATGTATAAATCAACAAAGCAATTTATGTCTTTCTTTTTTGTACATATTTGATCGATTGTTTTAGTATAAACTATAAATCCATATGAAAGAAAATCATTTGATTCAAACTGAAAAAAATTTCCAAACTTGCAATTCTTTCTAGTTAGTGAATAAATAAGTGGAATTATATCAACAAATAATTGATCATAACTTGCATCTCAATTGTTATCTCTTTCAACAATACTTAATAATAATTTTTTTTGTTTTTTTGTTAATTTTATCATTGTTTCCTTTCTCCCTCTTTTTGATTTTTTCACTTTTTCATAAAATGAATTCCTAAAAAAGTCTTAAATTTTTGCAATTTTTGAAAACAATAAAAAAACCTAGATTCAATAAATGATCTAGGCATAAAAAATTTAAAAACAATTTAAATTATTTTTGTCTTTTTTTAATAATTTCATCAGTCACATTTTTAGGTACTTGAGCATAGTGACTAAACTGCATAACGTAAGTTCCTCTACCTTGAGTATTAGATCTAAGATCAGTTGCATATCCAAACATTTCACTTAATGGTACCTTTGCTTTTACAGTTTGAGCATTACCTCTTTGTTCTTGACCTTCAAGCAGACCACGACGTTTTGAAATATCACCTAGTACAGTACCAATATATTCATCTGGAGTAGTAACATCAACTGACATTATTGGTTCTAATAAAATAGCACCACAAGATTTAGCTGCTTCCTTTAAACACATTGATGCAGCAATTTTATATGCCATACCTGAAGAGTCAACTTCATGGTAAGAACCATCAAATAAAGTTGCTTTAATGTCAATTAATGGATAACCAGCAAGAGGACCAGAATTCATAGCTTCTTTTAAACCATTTTCAATTTCTTTTATATATTCACCTGGTATCTTACCACCAACAATTTTATTTTCAAATTCAAAACCTTTTTCATGATTTGGAACAAACTTAATCTTTACGTGTCCATATTGACCACGACCACCTGATTGTTTAATATATTTACCTTCAGCTTCATTTTCAATTGTAAAGGTTTCACGATAAGAAACTTGAGGAGCACCTACATTAACTTCAACATTAAATTCACGCTTCATTCTATCAACTAATACATCTAAGTGCAATTCACCCATTCCTGCAATAATAGTTTGTCCAGTTTCTTCATTAGTATATGTTTTGAAAGTAGGATCTTCTTCAGCTAACTTTGACAAAGCAATTCCCATTTTTTCTTGATCAGCTTTTGTTTTAGGTTCAACTGCTAAACTAATTACCGGTTCAGCAAATTGCATTTGTTCAAGAATAATATGTTTCTTTTCATCACATAAGGTATCACCGGTTGTAGTATCTTTTAAACCAATAACAGCACAAATATCACCAGCTCT
>CASGBP010000075.1 GCA_949299825.1 uncultured Mycoplasmataceae bacterium | reverse complement strand
TTTGCAAAATAAATTACTTTGGTTGCTAGTTCAGCAATTTGAGGGTTGTGAGTTACAATAATGATGGTTGTTTTAAAACGTTTATTTATCATTTTAAAGGCATCAAGAATAATATTACTCATTTCTTCATCAACAGCACCAGTAGGTTCATCAGCAAATAATATCCTTGAATTTTTGCATATTGCTCTAGCAATTGAAACTCTTTGTTGCTGACCTCCAGATAATTGGGACGGGAATTTTTCTTTTAGATGAGTAATATCAAACATTTCCATTGCTTGATCTACTGAAATATTCATTTTACCTTCATTTATTTCATTAAATTCAATTGGACAAAATTTATTTTGTATAAATATTTCATATCCATAACTTTGATAAATGTAGTAATCATCATATAAATAAACCAAGCCATCATTACACACATGAGAAGTAGCAATTAATAAATCCAAAATATTTTTATTTTTCTTTAAAAACTTACTATTTTCCTTTTTAATGTTCTTTTTATTATGTTTACTTAAAAATGCACCAATTTCAATATTTTCCTTAACCTTTAAGTTTGGCAATAAACCATATTGTTGAAATACATAAGCAATATTTTTTCTTCTAAAGATAGTTAATTCGTCATTATTTAAATTTATCAAGTTGGTATCTATAACATTTACTATTCCTTCAGTTGCCCTATCTAATCCTGAAATAATGTTCATTAAGGTTGTCTTTCCTGATCCTGATGGACCTAAAATGACAACAAACTCACCAAACTTAATATCAAGATCAACGTTTTTTAAGACATTAGTTACCAAATCTCCATTTACAAATTTTTTAACAACATTCCTAATTTCAATAATATTGTTAGGGTTTTCAAAAATAGCATTCTTGTCACCCTTATGAGGTTTATTTAAATTTATTATTTCTTTTACTTCTTCAGATCGATTAAAGAACATATCTTTATTTTATATTTAAAAATAAAAAAAGTAATATTTTCTTACTTTCCTAGGCAAAACTTACTAAATAATTCATCTAATTTATCAAATTTAAAATTAACTCCCAAAATATTATCAATCACAATAATACATTCTTCAAATTGTGTTTGTAATAAATCAAGTGAAATAGAATTTTTTAATTGTTCCAATAAATTCTCTACGATAATGCTTAGTTTTTCCATTAAAGTAATTTGTCTAGTTGATTGTAGAATTAATTCCCCACTTTTAAAATTGCTTATTTTTGCTAAATGTTTTTCCAATTCCTTATTTAAATTACTAATATCTCTATTTTTAACAGAAATTGTAACTAATCCTTTTTTATAGTTATTAATATCGGATTTATTAAAAACCTTAATATAGTTTTTATTACTAAGTAATTTAATTAATTCATTGTCCTTATCATTATCTACTAATCAGATTATAAGATCTGCATCATTAATAGTTTGTTTTGATTTTTCAATTCCTATTTTCTCAATCTTATCCTTACTTTGTTCATGTATTCCAGCAGTATCTAAAAAATTAATTAAAATACCATTGAAATTTACCTTTGATTCAATAACATCTCTTGTAGTTCCCTTAATGTCAGAAACAATTGCTCTATTAGAATTAGATAATAAGTTTAATAGGGAAGATTTACCAACGTTTGGTTTTCCTATAATAGCAACATTTAATCCATTAAAAATAGGAATAATCTTTTTTGATGATTTAATTATCTTATCTATTTCTTTTTTTAATAGTGTTAATTTTTTATAAATCTCTTTATGACTATAATTAGGTACATCATCATATTCAGGATAATCAATATTTACTTCAATTGAACCTATAATATCAAAAATTTCACTTCTAATTTTTTTAATAACATCTAAATCATTACCTGCAATAGAGTTCATAGCAATTTCAACAACCTTATCACTTTCAGCATGAATCAAGTTGTTAATAGCCTCAATTTGCATATAACTTAATTTATTATTCAAAAAAGCTTGTTGGGAAAATTCACCATTTTTTGCTCTTACACAACCATTTGAAATAAGTAAATTTAAAATTTTTTTTGCTACAACTACTCCCCCATGACAGTTAATTTCGATTGTATCTTCACCAGTATATGATTTAGGTTTAACAAAAACATTTAATAAGACGTCATCAATCCTTTTATCATTATCAATAATAAAATTTCGTTGAATTGTATATGGTTCTTTTCTTATTTTTTTCTCACATATTTTTTGTACAAACTTAAAACAATCAGGTCCTGAAACCCTAATAATATGAATAGCACAATTTAATAAAGGAGTAGCAATAGCAGCAATTGTATTCATTATAAAATCTCATTCATTAACTTAATCAAGGTAAGATTTTTATTCATATTTAATCGTATGTTTTTCAATATATCTAAAACAATAATCTTTTTATTGATAGGAACTAATTCAATTAATATTTTTACAAAAATTTCAAATTCATATCTAGATAATAATTTAATCTCATTAAATGTTTCAACTTGACTAGAAGTTTTATCAGCTAATAAAAACATGTTAGCTAATTTAACTATTTTAGCAAAATTAGATTCCTCAATAAAAGCATTATATTCAGAAACGTCATTAAAAACACTAGCACATAAGTCGTTATATTCTTCATCAACATATTCATTCATTTTGTCTTTAATTGTTATTGTTTGAGAACGACTTTTAATTGTTGGTAAAATAGCTTGTTCATTTTGACAAAAAAACAAAGCATAAGTATTAACTGGTGGTTCTTCTAAAAATTTTAAGATGGAATTAATAACTTGTTTATTGGCAAGCTCAATGTTTTTTATTACATATAATTTAACCTTAGATTGTTCAATTGCATCCTTGTTAAAGATATTTTGAATTTGAATAATTTCTTGCTTATGGACATTTTCTTCATCATTTTCAATATAAATAAAATCAATATAATTATTTGAGTTTATTCTTAAGCAATCATTACATTCATCACAAAAAAGATTATCTTTGCATACTAAAGTTTTTAAATATTTTTTTGCAATCATCTTCAAATCACAGCAATTAAGATTTCTAATAATTAGTGCATGAGGAAATAAATTTGCATTTTTTCATCTTACTAAATAATCGTTAAATACCATAATTTAAAATACCTTTATGTTTTAAATAATACATTATTTCCTCAAATACTTCATGTAGTTCTTTGTTGGCATTAATACAAATTATTCGATCACTATATTTTTTTGCCATAATATCATAACCATCAATAATATCTTGACCTAACTTTAATGATGAGATATCTAGTCGATCTAATTTATCTCTTTGCATAATTCTTTTTTTATATGTTTCAATATCAATTTTTAAATAAAAAGTAATATCAGGAAATAAATTATTAATAGCAAACTTATTAATTTCTA
>CASGBP010000074.1 GCA_949299825.1 uncultured Mycoplasmataceae bacterium | reverse complement strand
TGTATGCTAATGAATTATATTGATTAACTTGTCTAAACATTAACCATATCTTAGTATTAATTCTAGTTAATATTAGACCTAAGCAAGCAGCTCAAAAACCATAAAAATATATGTTTAGTTCATAAAACTTGCTACCAAAAGTATTATTTATTTGAACAAGGAAATCAGTATTATTATTAAAATTAAACTCATTAATTGATGCTAAAGAAAAAAAGTTAATAAAGAACAAAGATCCAAAAACAATAGTAGCAATTAGAAAAATGCCAAAAATTGTTCACCCTATTGGTTTAACTAACCTAAATAATCAATATTCAGTTTTATTAACCTTAAAAGCTTCTTTTACCCTCATAACAATTTTATTTTACATAAATTTGATTCTTTTTTTCAATGGTGGTTTAGGTTTATCTAATGATAAAAATTTTATTTTTTAATCAATTAAATAACTTCATAAACCAAGCAAAAGTTATAATTAATATTCTATAAACTATTAATTAAATCTCTTGGGATAAAATCTTATTTTAATATATAATATGTATGTCTTATTTTTAAGTGAAAGGTTAAATAATGGCTAATATTAAGTCTAATAAAAAAAGACATGTTCAAGATAAAAAGAAAAGAAGTTTAAATCACTCTAAAAATTCTGAATGTCGAACTGTTGTTAAAAAAACGAGGGTTTCTAAGTCTCAAGAGGATTTGGATAAAACTTATTCAGTTGTAGATAAAGCAGCTAAAAGAAAAAGAATGCACAAAAATAAAGCTAATAGAATAAAGTCAAGAGTTTCACGAGCTATCGCAAAATCTAACTAGTTTTATTTTTATTTCTCAAAATGAACTATATTAGAGACAAAAATCTTCTTGTCGGGAAAAGAGTGATTATTCATGCATATAAATTTAATGGTTGATTATATCGATCATGAGAATTTCCTTTTTTATTAGAAAAAAATGATGAATTTTATGTTTTAGGATCAACTGATGCAAAAATTTATACTGCTGAATTTAATACTAAGAGATGTTTTAAATCAAATTTAAAGCATAAAACTTTTTGAATTTTCTTCCGCGACAAATGGTTTAATTTAGTTATCACTTTATTACCTGATAATAGAATTAATTATTATATAAATCTAACCTCAAAATTTATTTATGAGGAAGGCGCATTTAAATACTTTGATTTTGATCTAGATTTTAAAATCTTTTCAGAAGGGAATTGATGTGAAATTGATATTAATGAATTTAAAGAGGGTATTGTTAGATATGGTTACACAGATAAACTAATTGAAATTATTAAAAAAACTGAAGCTGATGTCTCAAATTTGATTAAAGAGGGATATTTTATTAAAAAATTTAACTATGAACTAGTCTCTAAATATGATAATATACTAGAAAAAGTTATTAAAGTAGAACAAGAAAATGCAACTTCATCACTAAAAGTAGAGGACTAATATGAGTGCTAAAAAAATTAATGATTATTATGCTGATATTGTAGAAAAAGTACTTAAGTTAGTAAATGAAGAAAAATATGAAGAAGCAATAGATGTTTTGAATGAAGAATTAGATCAACCATATATTCCAACCGATTTTTTTCATAATTTAAACCAAATAAAAAACGATATAGAACTACAGTTAAAAGAAAATAACTACAACAAAAAAGTATCTAACCTATCAAAATTAGAAATTTGAAATCTTGTCTATGATGAAAAAAAACATAAATTTGATGAAGTTTATTTTAATGTTTTATTATCTAAGTTTAATGATGAGCTGGATGAGATTGACCTTTCAATTATAAATAAAATATTCAACGATAAAAGGGTTGATAATGTTAGTAAATCAATAATGATAAATAACCTACGAGATCTAAAAGTTAACCATACCTTTAAAATTTACAATAATTTTCTTGATGAAACTTTTAAATTTAATCCAATTGTTAATTTAGAACTTGATAGACAAGTAGTTGAATTAGCAAATAAAATAGAAGAAGTTTATTTAAAGAATCCTTCAAAATCTGAAATAGCACTGAGTCTTTTGCAAGTATTAGCTACCAAATTTATGCCAATTAAAATTAAATTTGATAATAATGATATAATAAATTCAGTAGTTAATATTACTAACTCTCTTTTTAGTGAGGAAGATATTATCGAAAATGAAATCTCAAATATTTTGAAAGAATACATTTTTTAATGAAAGAAAAAAAATTTAAAAAAGAAGAGTTAGATTTAGCTAATGCCAAAACAAAAGCACTAAAAATAAAATTAATTGCATCATTTTCTATTGTGACTATAGTAGTAATTGTGGTAGCATTAATTTCATATTTTTTGTGTGTATCATAATTGAGGAGATAAATTATGGAAGTTAAAAGTATAAAGCAAGAAAAAGGCAAAGTAGTAATAAACGTAGATTTAAAAGATAAAGAGTGAACTGTTTTTGTCGATAAAGAAATCAAAAATGCAAGTAAAAATGTTAAAGTTGACGGTTTTAGAAAAGGTAAGGTTCCACCTGAACAACTTAAGAAAAAATTAAATATGCAAGAAGTTTATTTTAATGCAGCAAATAAGGCAATTAATGAAACTATAATTAATGTTGATAAAGATAAAAAAGTAGAAGAATTAAACGTTGGTGTGTATCCAACTCCAGCTGTTGATTTAATTGATGTTAATGATAAGCACTTAGAATATGCAGTAAGTTATTTTATATCTCCAAAGATAACTATTGATAATTACAAAAATTTAAATATTGACTTAGAAGTACCAACTGTTAGTGAAAAAGAAATTGATCATGAAATTGAAGGAATCTTAAAACGTGAAAAAATGATCAAACCTTTAAAAGATGGTAGTGAACTTAAAAAAGGGAATCAAGCACTATTTGACTTTACTGGGTTTGTAGATGGAAAAGAATTTCCAGGAGGTAAAGCAAAGGATTTTAAACTTGAAATTGGTTCTAATAAATTTATTCCAGGTTTTGAAGATGGAATGATAGGTATGAAGGTTGGTGAGGAAAGAGATCTAAACCTAACATTTCCTAAAGATTATCATGTAAAAGATTTAGCGAATAAACCTGTTGTTTTTAAGGTAAAAGTAAAAGAAATTAGTGAAGTTATTACACCAAAGGTTGATGATGAATTTGCTAAAAATTTAAAATTTAAAGGAGTAAATAACTTAAAAGATTTAAGAGGATATATTTCTAATGCTATCTTATCATTTAAGTTACAACAATCTAACCAAAGAAATATTGTTTTAGTAAATCAAGCAATTTATAAAAATGCAAAATATGATGAAATTCCAAGTGTAATGATTGATGATGAAATGAAAAGAATTAATGAACAATTTCAAAATCAATTAAAACAAATGAATATGAAGGAAGATATGTATCTAAACATGATAAGAAAAACTAAGCAAGATATTCTTAAGGAAATGCAAGAACAAGCAAAGTCAAATGTAGTTGTTTATGGAGCCTTAGATTATATTGCTCAAAAAGAGAAAATTAAAGTTGATGAAAGTAAAATTGATGATAGATATAAATTGCTTTCACAAACTTATAAACAATCAGTTGATGAAATTAAAAAAGTTTTGGATCATGATGCAATTAAAGATGTATTGATGTATGAACAAGCATTATTAGATGTAATTAATTGAAATTCAAAACCAGCTAAAAAAGCTAAAGATAATAAAGATAAACAAGAAGGATCAAAAGAAAAAGGAAATGATAAGAAGGCTAATAATAAGAAAACAACTACAAAGAAAACTAGTAAATAATCATATCTAGGTTTTAGTTTATATTGGGGGATTATAGATAATTTTGGGGAAACTCAATTTAAGGATTAATATTCAAAATTATAAACATATTAATCCTTTGCACTAATATTATAGCCTATCAACAAATAGAGTTTTTAATTGATTATAAATAATACCCGAATTTTTAATTATTGTT
>CASGBP010000073.1 GCA_949299825.1 uncultured Mycoplasmataceae bacterium | reverse complement strand
ATGCTTTTTAATTTCTATGTTGTAGTCAATAACCTTTTTAAGCAAAGAATAATTGATTGGATCACTATGGTTAATTTTAAATAGTAATTACTACTAGCAATGTTATTTTTAATGAATTCAGATTTAAACTTATCCATACTATATTTTTCAATGGCAAAACTTATGTGTTTTTTATAAATAGCAATACCCATTATAAATGTTTTATTTAATACCAACATCAATTGGTTTCATTTAATTTTAAAGTGAATCATTTTAAAATTTATCTCAATAAAGGAAATAATTTCATTTATTTTCTTTTTTGCTATTTCATCACTAAGATCATTAACCCATTTATTAACTTTGTCCATTTTTAGATTTATATAAAATAATAATAATTCATTTTTTATAAAAAAATGATATACTTTTTAAGTATTGTGATTTTTTTTGATACACACGGTATAGTTGTAATATAAAAGGAGATTTATGCCAACAATAGCACAGTTAATTAGAAATGAGAGAAAGGTAAAGACTAAGAAGACAAAATCACCTGCTCTTTTAACAACTTATAATTCATTGGAGAAAAAACAAAAATATAATCCTTCACCATTTAAACGAGGAGTTTGTACCAGAGTTGGTACAATGACACCAAAAAAACCAAATTCAGCTTTAAGAAAATATGCAAAGGTAAGGTTAACAAATGGTGATGAAGTCTTAGCTTATATTCCTGGTGAAGGGCATAATTTGCAAGAACATAGTGTTGTTTTAATTAGAGGGGGAAGAGTTAAAGATTTACCAGGGGTTAGGTATCACATCATCAGAGGAACAGCTGATACGTCTGGGGTTGAAAAAAGAAGACAGGGTCGATCTTTATATGGAGCTAAACGACCAAAAGCAAAAGAAAGTTAATATTTTAATTAGAAATTTAGGAGAGATTCATTATGAGAAAATTTAAACCAGAACCACGACAAGTACTAGCTGATCCAGTTTATAATTCACGATTAGTTACTAAACTTATTAATTCAATAATGTTAGATGGAAAAAAATGTTTAGCTCAAAATATTATTTATGGTGCATTTAAGATTATTGAAGAAAAAACTAAGAAATCAGCATTGGAAGTTTTTCAAAAGGCTATTGATAATATTAGTCCTTCGTTAGAACTTAAAGTAAGACGTATTGCAGGTGCGAATGTACAAGTACCTACTGAAGTTTCTGAATCAAGAAGACAAACCTTGGTTTTAAGATGATTAACTCAATATGCTCGATTGAGAAATGAAAAAACAATGATTGAAAGATTAGCTAATGAAATCATTGATGCATCTAATGGGACAGGAGCAAGTGTTAAAAAGAAAGAGGATACCCACAAGATGGCAGAAGCAAACAAAGCATTTGCCCACTTGAGATGATAGTTTTATTGAATTATAGGAGAGAAAATAATGGCTAGAGAATTCGATATTAAGATGTTTAGAAATTTTGGAATAATGGCTCACATTGATGCAGGTAAAACAACCTGTACAGAAAGAATTTTATTTCATACTGGTAAGAAACATAAAATTGGTGAAACTCATGATGGTGAATCAACAATGGATTGAATGATTCAAGAAAAGGAAAGAGGTATTACAATTACTTCAGCTGCAACATATGTTGTTTGAAAAAACCATCAGCTAAATGTAATTGACACACCTGGACACGTTGACTTTACAGTAGAAGTTGAAAGATCATTAAGAGTGTTGGATGGAGCAGTTGCAGTTTTAGATGGTCAAAATGGAGTTGAACCACAAACTGAAACTGTTTGAAGACAAGCTACTAAATATAATGTTCCTCGTATTGTATTCATTAATAAAATGGATAAAACGGGTGCTGATTTTGAATATTCTGTTCAATCAATTAAAGATCGTTTAGGAGTTAAGGCGACTGCAATTCAATATCCTATAGGTGCAGAAGCTGATTTTATAGGTTCAATTGATTTAATTGAAATGAAAGCATATATCTTTGATGGGGAAGCTCATGAAAATTATAAAGTTGAAGAAATACCTGAAAATCTAAAGGCTAAGGCTGAAGAATGAAGAAATAAGATGTTAGAAGACATTGTTGAATTTGATGATGCAATAATGGAAAAATTTCTTGCTGGTGAAAGTCTAACTGTTGATGAAATAAGAAATTGTATTAGAAAAGGAGTTATAAGTACTAAATTATTCCCAGTTCTATGTGGTACAGCATTTAAAAATAAATGTGTTAAGTTATTACTTGATGCAATAGTATGATACTTACCTAGTCCAATTGATGTTCCTCCAATTGAAGGAATTTTAGATGATGGAAAAAAAGATTTTAGAAACAATAGTGATGATGAACCATTTTCTGCCTTAGCATTTAAGGTTGCTACTGATCCATTTGTAGGTAGACTTACTTTTATTAGGTTATACTCTGGTGTTTTACAAAAAGGTTCATATGTTTATAATGCAACTAAGGGTACAAAAGAAAGAATTTCTCGTTTAGTTAAAATGAATGCAAATGAAAGACAAGAGATTGATGAAATGAGAGCTGGTGATATTTGTGCTGTTATTGGTTTAAAAGATACTACAACCGGTGATACCTTATGTGATGAAAAGAAACATATTATTCTT
>CASGBP010000072.1 GCA_949299825.1 uncultured Mycoplasmataceae bacterium | reverse complement strand
TTTTTTGTAGCAGAAAAATTTTCAGGAAAACCAGGAAAATATGTAAAAGTTAGTGATACTATTAAGGGATTTAAGGACATCATTGAAGGAAAATGTGATAATATCCCTGAATCATATTTTCTTTATGTAGGTGGTATTGATGAAGTTTATGATCAATATCATAAAAACTCAAAAACTGAATCAACTAAGGAGTAATTATGAATTTAATTGAACTAAAAATAATTACTCCTGAAGGGATCAAATTTGCAAAAAAAATTGAAATATTTAATACTGTTACAAGCAATGGAGCCATAGGAATAAATGCCAATCAGGTTAATTTAATTGCTAAATTAAAAAATAATATTTCTACTGTTAAGATTGATAATAATAATAAGATTGATTTTGTAATTTTAAATGGATTATTGTATTCAACTGAATCAGAAATAAAAGTATTTACTGATTTTTGTGAAGAAGTTTCAAAAGTTAATGTTGAGGAAATTAGAAAAAAAATACAACTACTTAAAGCAAGTTTAAATAATCAAAGTGATTCTTCCATAACTAAAAGTATTAATTATCAAATTGATAAATTGGAAAAGATTATTAGTTGTTTTGATAATAAAAATTAAGTAACTTTGCTAAAAACACATATCTTATATTTATTTTGTAATATTATCCTACCTAAGTTTCTTGGAAGATAACTATATTCTTCAATCATTTCAAGAATATCATTAAAACGCTTAATTTGTTTAAAGGCAATTATACTAGGTCTTTGCCTGCTACCTGGTACTTTTTCATTCATAATATCTCATTGTTCAATGACTAGGAAATTAGATCCACTTTTATGTCTTATGATTTCTACTACATAAGATTCAGACTGAAATAAAATAAGTCGATGCTTCCTATCAATTTTATTTTTATTGCAATAATCATTTAATTCACTTAGTCGACTAAAATCATTATGTTCATAAAAACTCTTTGGAATCAATACATCCTTGTTGCTATTATAGTAAAGAGCAAATTTATAACATAGGACTTCTAGCTCTCTAAAGTCATTACAATTTTCTTCTAATTCATTACAAAATTTTTGTAAATAAATTTCTCTTGATTTTTGATAAATATCAATAATCATGTTTTTATTATTTATGTACTCTAGCAAAGAAGTTAATTTTTTTGCATGCTTAGTATTAACTGTTGGTTCATAAATAAATTGTTCATTATTAATTACTGGAACCATATGATTGAATTTAAGCAAGTATGATATTTTATGTTCTTTTTCTTCAATTAAGATAGTACTATTTTTATCAAATTTACTGTTATTCTTGTGTATGTAGATTGGAATAATATAGTCAATGTCAGCAATTTTTATCCCAATACTGCAAAAATAATAGTCAATGTTGTTGCTAATTATTTTTTTTATGACATTATGCTTCATTAAGTATTTTAGATAATTTTGTTTAATATAGTAAATTTTGTACATAATGATGAATATAATCCTTAATATATAATAAACCATACATATGTTTTAGTAAAAAAAGAAATTAGTATATTAAGATTAATAATTTATACATAAATTATTTTGTTATAATTAAATCAATGGAGGGGTTATGAAAAAATCAAAACTTTTAATATCATCTTTATTTCTAGTAGGAGCTATAGTTGGTGCAACAGTTTTATCAACAGTATTGGTAAGTTGTAGTGATAATTCACAAAATTCATCAGGTAATAACTCAAATGGTGGAAATGGTGGTAATAATGGAGATAATGGTGGTACAGATGTTCCAGTTTCTGGCTATTCAATAGCTTTTGGTCAAAATAATGTGTTTCCATTTGGTGATAGCAGTGTAAAAGCTAGTGATGTAGGAAACAATTGAGCCAGCTATGGGAGTAGATTTATTAAAAATAAAGTCATAGAAAATAAGGATAAGATTTTTGTTGTAACTAATGAAGTTCCGGCTAATTATAATTGGGATAATAATTTGGTTGTTGGTTTTGATAGTGCTAGTGATGAAACAAGAATGGTTAATTTTTCAATAACCTTAAAAAACGCTAATTCGAATGGAGGATCAATTGGTCCTAAACAATTCATGTTTACAGGTTTTGCAGAACCAAATAACAATTCATGATCAATTAGTGTAAATGAAGGTGAATATAATTTAGGAATTGCAATACATCCAGTTTCTGATCCTCAATTTGATGATACTTATTTTAAAGATCTAATTATTAACAACAAGGAAGTAATGTTTTATATACCAAGCAATTTAAATGATTATGATTTCAATCAAAAAATGTCAATTACAGTTAATAAAGATATTGATAATGGTAAGGCTATTATTTCGATAACTTTAAAGGATGCTAGGTTTGATGGAAATAGTTTTTCTGATGTAACAGGAACAATTACAATTAGTGGTTTCTTGTCAAATTATGAAATTAATTTTGTTAATAATGATAGTTTTAGAATTGATACTAATCTTACCCCACAACAAGTTGATGCCCAATGAATTAAGGACCAAATTGTAAATAATTCAAATACATTCTTTAAAGTTACTAACGATTTACCAAAAGACTGAAATTGATCAGATCATGTATTTATTGAAGGCATTAGCAAAACTTCCAATACTGTTACTTTTACCTTGGTATTAACTGATGCTAATATAAATGGTGAAGATAAAACAAAGCAAATTACTTTTACAGGATTTCAGTTGTATTATTCAATTAATTATAAATTTAGTAACAATGCAACAATTAGTTTAGGTAGTTTAGATAAATTACCTTCTGAGGTTAATGAATCAGATCTTATAAAGATTATCTCTAACAACCCTGATGTAATTTTTGATTATGGCGATTTACCTGATAATTGAAGTTGATCAAATAATATAGAAATTGTTTCTTTTGTAAAGCGTAATGATATTAATGGTACTGTTGAATTTTGAATGAAGTTAAATAATGCTAATTCTAATAAGGAAAGCCTGTCTAATATTTATTATATTTTTGATGGATTTAATAGGAATATAACAGGCATTAATTTAGATAATGGACAATATGAGTTAACTACTATAACAACAAGTAAAATTGAACCTAGTTGATTAATTCCTAGTGTAACTAATGTTGATAATCAAGCTTCATGAAATGCCTTCAAGGAGCTTGTATGAAGGTCAGTAACATCAGTAGATAGCAATATTAAACCTTTATTTGTTGGTCTTAATAAAAAACCAAGTTTTAATAGTACAACATGAAGTAGTGATTTTAACAAATTCTTTACTAAATTTGAGGTAAGTAGATTTGATCAAGCAAAAGGTATAGTGTATTTAAATATGCAGGTATCTAGTGAATATGCTAATTCTGAATCTGGCAGTGGTAGTAATGTTGATTTTAATAACATTCCATTTAGTGGATTAAGAAAAATGGAACCTACAACCTCTAATTTTAGTAGTAATGCTAAGGCTATTGACGCTTCTACAATTTGAAATAATAAATATGTTGATCCAAATATGAATACATCAAGTAGTAGTAATATATATGTTGTAACAATGGATGATGTTAAAACATATGTATATGATAATGTTATAAAAACAGCATATAGTAGTGGTGGTTCAAATGAATATATTAACAACATTGCATATGATGCCACTTTTAAAACTCAAAGCGCTACTAACCCAGCTAATTTAAAGCAATTGACCAAAGATGATATTGTTATAGAAGTTACTGATGCAAATACTGCTAAAGGTACAATTAGCATAGATGTAAGAATGAAAGCTTGAAATAAGGCTGATAGTTTAGCATATACTAGTGATAAAGTATTGGATGATATTTATGGCACAAGTACTATTAATGATTCACCATTAATTAAATTACAATTTACAGGTTTAAATACAAATGATGTTGAAACAATATATGATACATCTAACACTTGAGAAATATCAGGCTTAGAAAAAATTCCAGTTAATGATTACAATAATCCATCACATCTAGATACTATTAAAAAAGCAATATGATCAAATGCTACATCAAAGGGATATATTACTGTTCCAAACTTTGTTAATAGAGATAGTTTAACTTATAGTGAACTAGATATTGATTTTGTAGATATTTTTGATAGATTAAATGGTATTGTTCAACTTCGGGTTAAATTAAAAAATAATAATTGAAAAATTGTTGACAATAAATTAATAAATAGTAGTGATTATACTCAAATAAAAATAAAAGGATTTAAAGGTGGTTATCAAATTACTTTTAAAGATAAAGCTACTTTTGCTTATGGAGATAAAGATTTAGCAGTAAATGATAGTAGAATTAATGAATTATGATTAAAAAATAAAGTATTAGAAAACTTGAACCAAATTTTTGATAATACAAATTTACCTACTGATTTTGATTGATCAAGTAATTTAAATGTTAGTGAAATTAATAGAAATGGTACA